>JASFPJ010000018.1:0-19301 GCA_050116035.1 Candidatus Aminicenantota bacterium
CAGTACCTTGACAGTGGTATTCTCAGTCAATGAATCCAGAGCTTCTTTCATCTCTTTCATGGTTGCAATGTTCAAGATATTCAGAGGAGGGCGGTTGATGGTCAGGAAAGCTTTGTCTTCCTTGGCTTCGAAGGTAACGTTTTCGAATTTATTTTGATTCATATTATGCGATTAGATAAAGTCCTATAAATCAACATCTTTCGCAGGAATTTTAGAAATAATACATATCACCTGAGCCTGTTTCTGTCAACTCTAAAAAACCGAGGGGTCAGGGCTCGACTTTAGACATTTTGACACTGAGATCAGGTTCAGGCTTTGGGCGTTAGGTCTTTGGAGTTGTGTCTTATCTGAATTTCAGGATTTAAGACTTGATCGCAATCTTTTGGCATCAGCTCTAATAAGGCCTGATCCCTGATGCATAACGCCAACGCCTGTTTCTGTCATGTCTAATGTCGAGCCCTGGCCTCATTTTTCAAAAGGAGTTTCTTGACTTGGAAGGACTATATTGATATTTTGGTATTCTTACAAAGGGAAAATTCTTATTGATTTATCACCAAAAGAGAGAATTAAAATTAAAATGAAAGACCTTTCTGTCTTTTTTTGATGGAGGGAAGATGAGTGAAGAGAAACCAAGAAAGATCAAAAAGATCCAGTCCACAGGACATATGAGAAAGATTATGGCGGATTATTTCTATGAGCTGGACCATGCCGCAAAGGAAGGTTCGCCCAAAGTCGCATGGTGTTCCAGTGTTGGACCGGCTGAACTTCTGCTGAGTCTAGGGTTTGTCGTCCATTATCCTGAAAATCATGGAGCTGTCTTGGGTTCAACCCGGAAAGCAATGGATTACATTCCTGTGACCAACGCGATCGGCTATTCTCCGGATATCTGTTCCTACCTGACCAGTGATGTCGGGGCCTTTATCAAGAAAGAGACACCCTTGTCTCAGGGCTATGAGGGAATCGAAGGAGTGGCTAAACCGGATGTTTTGGTCTACAACACCAATCAATGCCGCGATGTCCAGGATTGGTTTGACTGGTATTCCAGGGAATTGGGCGTCCCATCCATAGGAATTCATACCTACCGAAACATCGGGGAGATAAAAGAAGAGTATCTCCATAGCCTTGTCAAGCAGATCGAAAATTTGATTCCCACTCTTGAGAAAATCTCAGGAAATAAATTCGACATCGATAAATTCCGGGAAGTGCTTTCCCTTTCTAAAGAATGCACCCTTATGTGGAAAAAAGTCCTTGAGGCAAACACGGCCATTCCGGCTCCGATAAGCTTTTTTGATGGGACGATTCATATGGGTCCAGCAGTGGTGCTCAGGGGATCACCTCAAGCCGTGGAGTATTACAAAGTGTTGCTCAAGGAGCTCGAGGAGAAGATTGCCAACAAAGACGGAGCCGTGGAGGATGAGAAATTCCGCCTTTACTGGGAAGGGATGCCGATCTGGGGTAAGCTGAGAGACCTGGCTGAGTTTTTTATTGATCTACGGTCCGCCGTTGTGGCCTCGACTTACTGCAACAGCTGGATTTTCGAGTCATTTGATCCCAAAGATCCATTCCTGAGCATGGCCCGGGCGTATACCGAAATTTTCATTGTCAGAGACGAGAATTTCAAAGAGGATTACATCGAAAATATGGCCAATATATATAAGTTGGATGGGATTCTCTTCCATGATGCCAAAACCTGTCCGAATAATTCCAATAACCGGTACGGGATGCCGGAGAGGCTGGAGAAGAGGCTGAAGATTCCTACTCTCACCATAAACGGAGACCTGAATGACCTGCGGTGTTATTCAGAGGAACAGGCAAAGACCAATATAGAGGCTTTCATCGAACAGTTAGAGTCGAGATAGAATGCGCATAAAGCTTAAGGTGCCAAGAAAAAAATATCGTTAATCACTACCGAGCGCATGTACATAGTTTTCTTCATTGAGTGAGCCAGTCTCGCTTTTAAAAATATGAAATATTTTACAGGAATTGATGTCGGAGCCTCCACCACTAAAGCCGTCATTATCGATGGAAAGAAAGATGTTCTGGGTCATTCGGTAAAATATTCCGGCGCAGATTTTAAGGCTGCCGCTGAAAAATCTTTCACTGAAGCTCAGAAGCAGGCCAGAAAAAAAACCCAGGATAATTCTTTTGTCGTTTCCACTGGATACGGAAGACGGAATGTCACTTTTGCCAATGATACCAGGACAGAGATCAGCTGCCATGCCAAAGGCAGCTATTTTTATTTTCCACAAGCGCACACCCTGATCGATATCGGAGGACAGGACAGCAAAATCATTAAAGTCAATGATGCCGGGAAGAGGACGGGATTCAAAATGAACCGCAAGTGCGCGGCGGGCACGGGGGCCTTTCTCGAGGAAATGGCCAACCGCCTTAAGATCAAGATGGAGAAGCTGAATGAACTTGCGGAAAAGTCGGAGAAAGACGTCCAGATCGGAAGCTACTGCACAGTGTTCTCCGCCACGGAGATCCTGACGAAGATAAGAGAAGGAGTGGAGGTGAGAGACCTGGTTAAAGGAATTTTTAGCTCGGTCATAAAAAGGGCGTTCGAGATGGACCCCTTGGAGGGGAACATAGTCATGACCGGCGGAGTCGTGGCTTACAATCCTTTTTTTGTTTCGATGTTTGAGGAAAAACTCAGAAAAGAGGTTTTTGTGCCCCCTCTTCCTCAATTAACAGGTGCCTTTGGAGCCGCCTTATACGCTTTAGAATTAAAAGGAGGTTAAAATGCTTGATGCGTTATTTAAACCAAGGTCGGTAGCCATCATTGGAGCGTCGAATAATCCTCTGAGTATTGGCCATATTGTGATACAGAACCTTCTTAACCACAATTTTAAAGGTCCCATATATCCGATTAATCCCAAATCCAAGTTCATCAAGAGTTTCAAAGCGTATACTTCTGTTATGGAAATCCCCGATGAAGTTGACCTGGTGAACATCTCCATAAAGAACACTCTCGTTCCCTATGTCCTCGAGGAGTGCGGGAAGAAAGGAGTCAAGTTCGCCATCGTCCATACAGCCGGCTTTAAGGAAGTCGGTGAAGAAGGGCTTCAGCTGGAAAGGCAGATTGTCGAAATTGCCCATAAGTACGGGATGCGTATCTATGGCCCGAACTCACAGGGCATTCAGAATTCCGACCCGGCCATATCTGTCTACGCCAATTTTACTTTTGTGCCGATGAGCCCCGGAAATATTTCAATTGTTGCCCAGAGCGGGGGAGTGGGAGAGACCTTGAAGCTGCATCTCTACCGAATCGGTAAAGGAATCAGGATGTATTCCAGTTTTGGCAATGAAGCCGATGTCAGCATGAATGAGATCATCGATTACTACGGCCAGGACGAGGAGACAAAGGTTATCATGGTCCACATCGAGACGATGAAAGATCCAGAGGGTTTTCTGGAGGTGGCCAGTCGAGTCACCAGGAAAAAGCCCATCCTCGCCCTGAAGACGGGAAAGACGTCGGAAGGAACTAAAGCGGTTGCTTCTCATACAGGTTCTCTCATCGAACAGGAGACCATAGCCGATGTGATTTTCAAGAAGAGCGGAGTCCTCCGCTTTCATTCCCAGGAAGATATGATCGATGCGGCTATTGCCTTTTCCAACCAGCCCGTTCCGAAAGGAGATAGAGTCGTGATCGTCACCAACACGGGCGGCCCAGCCATAATTGCGGTTGATGAATGCATCAACGCCGGGCTAAAGCTGGCTAAGTTGAGTCCGAGGACAGTCACAACTCTAAAGAAACTCGTGTTCCAGGAAGCGATCGTCTCTAATCCAGTCGATGTCGTGGCCACAGCCGGACCCGAACAGTATGGAGGCACGGTCGAGGCCCTGCTTAAAGATCCGAACATTGACTCGCTCCTGCTGGTTTTCGTCACGGCTCCGTTTGTTGACTGTGAGGGGATTGCCCGTAAGCTCGGTGAGTTGGGCAGGACGTCCCAGAAGCCGGTGGTCTGTCAGGTGATGACCATCGAGAAGTGGCAGGAGGTCATCCGTCTTATCCGGGATGGCAATATTCCTGTCTATGACTTTGCCGAGACAGCAGCCAGAGCCCTTTCGGCGATGACCGAATACGGAAAATTCATCCAGAAGAAAAGCCCTGTCTACAAGAAGTACAGAGTGGTGAAGAAAAAAGCTTCGGAGATACTCGAACGTCAGAAAGGAAAGGATAAATTCCTGCCCCAGGACGTGGTGTTCGAGCTTTTGAGGTGCTATGGTATCCCGACTGTCCCATCTGTGAAGGTCAAGAAAGAGGGGCAGTTGGAAAAGGCCGCGGAGAAAATTGGCTATCCGCTGGTTCTTAAAGTGGATTCTGAAAAGATCGTTCATAAAACAGAAGTGGGTGGTGTTGCAGTTGATCTCAAGGATAAAAAGGAACTTCTTTCTTCTTTTAAGAAAATGGCCAGGAAGTTTGCCAGGCATAAGCCCAGCTACATCCTCCAGACGTATATGGCTGAAGGCCAGGAAGTGATCATGGGAGCCAAAGCGAACCCAGGCCTCCATCCCACGATCATGTTTGGCTTGGGGGGTGTGTTTGTTGAGGTTCTCAAAGATGTTCAGTTCAGACTGGCGCCCCTCTCTCAGGAAGATGCCCTGGAGATGATTCAATCCATCAAGGGATTTCCGATATTACAGGGAGCAAGAGGAGAGAAGGCTGTGGATGTTGATAAGCTTGTTGAAATACTGGTCAGACTTTCCCAGCTGGCCTCTGATTTTCCTGAAGTAAACGAAATGGACCTCAATCCCGTCTTTGCTCTTGAGAAGGGCAAAGGAGCGGTTGTGGTTGATGCCCGCCTCCGAATCGTCCGGTAAAAGGGGTCCGGCCCCTTTTCAAATAAATTGGGGACAGTCCCCAATTTTTGACAAAGCAGAATGAATTGGATTCCTTTGAGTATTGTCTTTTTTTACATTGTTCTTCTCTACGTTATCACCTGGGTCACCCGACGCCTGAGCCGGGGAGGGATGATTGCCTATCTCCTGGCAGGCCGGAACCTCCCTTACTGGGTAGTGGCGCCGCTACTTGCCGGTTTAGCCGTGGGTGGAGCCTCGACCGTTGGAGTCGCACAAAATGCCTACACGAATGGGATATCAGCCGGTTGGTACAATGCAGCCTGGGCTGTGGGTGCGATCCTGGTGGGCCTTATTGCGGCGAGCCGCTACCGGCAAATGGAGGTGAGTACTCTTCCCGAGCTTTTTGAAAGACATTACAGTGTTCCGGGCCGGGTTATCGGAGTGATCGGCCAGCTTGTGTTGCAGATTGTCATCACTTCCCTTCAGTACATTGCCGGTGGTGCTATACTCTCTTCCCTCCTTCCCAATGTGTTCACTTTTGAGACCGGTATGTTTGTTACGGCAGTCGTTTTTGTGGGCATCACCTTGATCGGAGGATTTTGGGCGGCTGGTTTGACCAACATCATCAACGTGATTCTCATCTACATCGGGGTTCTCTTGGGGGCTGTTATCGCCGTAGGAAAGATTGGAGGATTCGGTGAGCTTGTTGCAAAGCTCCCCTCCGGACATGGGGGCTTTGACCTTGGCGCGATCGGCTGGATTGTTATCTTCGGCTGGTTTTTAGTGATGGGCACCATGGCTTTTTCTGTTCAGTCTGTTGCTCAGATTTCCTTTGCGGGGAAAGACTCCTCTTCTGCCCGGAAGGGATTCATCCTGGGCGGTCTGATCATTTTCCCTGTAGGTTTCATCAGTGCTGTTATCGGAATTGCCGCTACCATTCTTCATCCGGGGCTTGCCACTACTGCCGAAGCCCTGCCTCGCACTGTCTTGAGCCTGAGTCCGGTAGTAGCTGGACTCGTGCTCGCCGGACTCTGGGCTGCGGATGTCTCTACGGCCTCTGCTCTACTTGTGGGGAGCGCGACTCTAGTCGTGGGGGATTTGATCAAAAGGTTTTTTGCTCCTGATCTAAAAGAAAAGGGAGAAAGAATAGTCTCTCGGGTTTCAGTGTTGGTTTTGAGCATTTTCACCTACATTCTGGCGATTTCTGTTTCCGAGGAGATTCTGAATACGCTACTGATTGGTTTATGCTTGACCACAGCTTACACTCTGGTGACATTGATGACTCTTTTCTGGCCAAAAGTATGCCGGCGCGGCCATGCTTTCTGGACTCTTCTCACTTCCATGTCTGTTCTTGCCCTCTGGCTGATTTTCCCCCAGATTCCTGTTTTTTTTAGAGAAATCCACCTTCCTCATCCCATCTTTATCTGCTGGATAGTGAGTCTGTTGACTTTTTTATGTGTCGCCATTATAGATAGGAGACACATAAAATTAGATTAAGCTTATGAGGGAATGTTTTTCCTGTTGAGCCCTTGTATGGAAGGCTCTGTCAGGTTATTCGGTGAGACCGCTTTACCCTGGGACCTGCTTTCCGTCTTGATTCAAGGCGAAATGGCTTTAAACAAAATCACCCTGAATATCTCTATTTCCACCAGCCTCTTCTATAGCCATAATCTCTCCAGATGAATCTTCCTAAGCCCCGGCCGCATGGACCCCTGCCCCATCTGATGTTGCCATAGTATCCTCTGCCATAACCCCTGAGATCACTCCAACCGAGTCTTCCTTGTCCTCGTCCATAGTATCCTCTGCCATAGATTCTGCCATAGCCCCCGCCTATATCCTGTCGATAGAATCCTCTGCCATAGAAAGCCTGACCGAATCGGCCTGCTCTGCGTCCGTAAAAATCCCTGTCGTATCCAAAATCTCTGTAATAAGAATCAATTATTCCTTTTTGCTCTTCAGTTAATAAATTTCTGACTTTTTCATAATAAGAGCTTTCCTTCTCTGCAATTGCATTTTCAATTTTGATTATCTCGTTGATTTTGGTCTCTATCTTTTGTTCGTCTGGATTAGCCCGGTTATACAGTTGCTGAAGTTCCAGATCCTTTACTCTGAGTTCAGAAAGCAGGGGTGAGATTTCTTTCTCTAGATTCAACTCCAATTCCTCAATCTTTATTCGCTGGGTTTCTGTCAGTTTGAGGTCGTAATAATCGTAGTCTCTGTACCGATATGGATTATCTCTGTAATATCTTTGTGCCAATACGACCTGGGAAATTGACATGATGAATATTATGCCGAGAGCGATGACCAATATGTTTTTCCTCATGGTTTTCCCTCCTTTAAATAGTTTATTAAACGTGAAATAATATCATAATTAATTTCCTTTTTCTAATCTAAGATTAATATGATGAATGGAGAAAATGTTCATAGAATTCGGAATGGGGATGGCCGGGGCTTTGCTAATTGAAATTAAATCAATAAGATAGATCCATTTTTGAGGATTAGTTTCAGGCCTTAAATCGCATTTTTAGATTGATAAGGATTTCCTTTTGGAACAGCCAGCAGATGTGTCAAAATTTCTCCATCTTTCCCTTGGCTGTTGTAAAAAAAGGAGTTTATTCTTTTTTTGGAATTAATTATTATTAGAAAAATGCATCAGGGCGTAAGGAATTTAGAATTTTTCTTGACAGAAGCATCTTCTTTTGATTATGGTTGGCAACCAATAATGATCATAGATGTTTGACATGTGATTTTTTAAACAATGAGTGTTGATTACTTGGGGAGGATGGCACATGGCAAAGACAAAAATGTTGTGCCCTTTTACAAAAGAGCTGTGCCGGGAGTGTGCTCAGTATAGAGGGAGGCACTATTATCTCTGTTTTTGCACCAAGTACCGGGGATATTTAGGGAATTCCGAGGATCATGCTGAGCAAAAAACAGGGGGGAGGGGGGATAAAGAGAAGTTTGACATGCCTTTGCAGCTGCCGCAGAGTTCGACGTGGTTAGTCCTCAATGAATTTGCAGAAAGGAAAGGGAAATGATCCGGGATTTCGTTTATTTAAAGGCCAATACAGTCAAAGAAGCGCTTGAGCTGCTCGAGAAGCACAAGGATGACTACAAAATCATCTGTGGCGGGCAATCTCTTCTCATTCTGATGCGCCAGGGATTGGTTGCACCGGACAATCTTATCGATATCAAGGGCATTGACGAGCTCAAATACATCAAGTTCAAATCAAAAGAAGGGCTAAAAATCGGGGCTGGAACGACTCACAGCGAAATACAGAAATCATCCCCAATCAAGAAACATTATCCTGTATTGATTGAAATGGAAGAGAACCTGGCTTCTGTTCAAACCCGCAGCTGGGGGACTATTGGCGGAAACCTTTCCCATGGAGACCCGGCCGGCGACCCGGGACCCGTGTTCATTGCCTTAAATGCAACGGTGAAAATAGCCAATAAGGAAAGAGAACGGACTATTCCTCTGGAGGAATTCTTCATTGACTACTTTGAGACAGCCCTCGAGGAGGGTGAGCTGCTGGTTGAAGTCCAGCTGCCAGTTGTTCCTCCGAAAACAGCCACAGTGTATGAGAAATTCAATATCATCAAGAATGATCAAGGCATCGTCTCAGTTGCGGCGTCAATAGCCTTGGACAGTAGAGGTTCCACTTGCACAGACGCACGGATTGTCCTCGGAGCCGCTGCCGCAACCCCCATCCGCGCAAGAAAAGCAGAGAAGTTGTTGATCGGGCAAAGGCTTGATGATGGATTGCTCGAAAAAATCGGTAAAAAGGCTTCAGAGGAGGCTGATCCTGTGGCTGACATCCATGCTTCTGAGGAATACAGAAGATATCTAGTCAAAGCTCTGACGAAAAGGATGGTGAAGAAGGCCTGGGAACGAGTCAAAACCCTAGACCGATGAGGAGGTCTCTGAATATGGAAAAGCGATTATTGCATATAACCGTCAACAACGAAACCCACGAGCTTTACATTGAGCCCAAAAGATTGCTGGTTGAGATCCTGAGAGACGAACTGGGACTGACGGGTACGAAAAGAGGATGCAACACTGGAGCGTGTTCGGCATGCACGGTCCTGCTCAATAGCGTGCCCGTTAAGTCGTGTTCGGTTTTAGCCATGCAGGCTGACGGCGCCGAGATAACCACCGTGGAGGGATTAGCAGATGGGGGGAAGCTCAGTCCAATTCAGAGATCATTCCTGGATCACGGCGCCTATCAATGTGGCTTCTGCACATCGGGAATGCTGATATCCGCCACCGCATTGTTAGCGGAAAGTCCGAAGCCCACAAAAGAGCAAATAGTCGAAGCTATCCACGGGAATATCTGTCGCTGTACTGGTTACAACAGCATAATAAGAGCCATACAAGCAGTGGCTGATGGCATGTACAAGGAGAAAAAGTGATGAAGAAGTACACAGTCATTAACACTCCTGTCCACAATATTGATGGGATTGCGAAGATAACAGGCAGGGCAGAATATGCCTTTGATATCCAGTTGCCCCAAATGTTGCACGGGAAAATCTTGAGAAGCTCCTATCCCCATGCGAAGATTCTCAATATTAATACAAAAAAAGCAGAAGGTTTATCAGGGGTCAAGGCAGTCATTACCGGTAAAGATACTCTTGGAGTCAAACAGGGAATTTGGAGGCGTTTTAAGGAACTCTGTGACGAAGAAATCCTTGCGAGAAGTAAAGTCCGCTACATCGGAGAGCCGGTCGCCGCGGTAGCTGCGGTGGATGAGGATACGGCTGAAGAAGCGCTGGATTTGATTGAAGTGGAGTATGAACCTTTACCTGCCGTGTTTGAGCCTCTCGAGGCCATAAAAGAAGGAGCTCCCCAGCTCCACGAGCTTGCGGAACGGAACATAAACGTCACGCGCCATATAGAGTGGGGAGATGTGGATGAAGGGTTTAAGGAGGCCGACCTTATCCGTGAGGATTGGTTCAGGTGTTCATCGCAGCACCATGTGTGTATGGAAACCCATAATGCAGTGGCGAGTTACTCCCCGGATAAGAAGTTAACCGTGTGGACATCCACCCAGTCCCATTACTATATTCAGGTTTTGTTGTCCTGGGTGCTTGGACTGAGAGAGAATGATATCAGGGTGATTTCGCGGTATACGGGCGGAGGCTTCGGCAGCAAGTTCGAGCTCGATTCGGCTCAGTTCTGCAGCTCGCTTCTCTCCATGAAGCTTTTCAGACCTGTCAAGATCACTCTCACACGTGAAGAAGAATTCATGGCGACCAAACGCCGCACGCCTATGTTCTATTATCTGAGAACAGGCGTCAAGAAGGATGGGATTTTTGTTGCCAAAGAAGGCCGTGTATTTACAGAAGGAGGCGCCTATACTTCTATGGGAGCCACGGCCCTCTACCTTACAGGATTTTTCCAGGCGTTTCCCTATGTCTGGCCGAGTTACCGGTATGATGGGTACCGGGTCTACACTAACACGGCACCCACTTCAGCGATGCGGGGTTTTGGAGCACCTCAGGCAACCTTTTGCGCAGAAACTCAGATTGATCTCATAGCGAATGACCTGGGAATCGATCCCATAGAGATCAGGCGGAAGAATGCCATGTACCCCGGTTACGAAGTTCCAGGGCAGGCTACGATTCAGAGTTGCGGCCTCAGCCAGTGTCTCGATAAGATAGAAGATTGGATTCAATCACGGGGGAAGCTCCCCCCTAACCGAGGAATTGGCATTGCGGCTTACGGGTTCATGTCAGGAGGAATCTTTAACTGGTTTGACACACCCTATGCCTTTTCTTCTGCTGTGATTCGGATAAACATTGATGGAAAGGTTGACCTCTATGTTGGATCTCAAGATATGGGGCAGGGTTCGAATACCACGATGACCATGATCTGTGCAGAGGAGTTGGGAGTACGTGTCGAGGATATTCGGCTTCATATGGGAGATACTGAGAATTGCCCAGTCGACCTCGGTGCCTGGGGAAGCCGGGAAACACTCATGCAGGGAAATGCGGTTAAAATGGCCGCGGCAAAGGCCAAGCAGCAAATCATCGAGTATGCCGCGGCGAAGCTATCCCCGAATATTGTCTATGACCTGGATATCAAGGATCAATGGATTCACCTCATCGCCCGCCCTGAGCGGGGGCTTTCGTATTTTGACGTCGTTAAAGAAGCTATACGGGGAAAAGGTGGTCAGCCCATTATTGCCAGAGGCCATTACACTCCGCACCGCAAAGGCATGATATCACCGGCATACAGTTTTGGTGTGCAGGCCGTTGAAGCAGAAGTTGATCCGGATACTGGTAAAATAACACTCAAGAATTGTGTGACGGCTCATGACTGTGGGCAGGTGATTAATCCAATAGGTGTTGAAGGACAACTTGAAGGTGCCATGGCGATGGCAGCCGGGTATGGTTTTACCGAAGACCTGCCGATGGATGAAGGAAAGATTTTAAACCCGAATTTAGTCGATTATAAAGTTCTGAGGGCGACGGAGATGCCTGAGACAAAGGTTATTGAGGTGGAAACCTATGAACCTGAAGGGCCCTTTGGAGCCAAGGAGGCGGGGGAGGGTCTGACGAATCCGACAGCCGGTGCTCTGAGTAATGCGGTATTCCACGCTGCAGGTATCAGCATCAAGAATCTGCCGATCACTCCAGAAAAGGTCCTTGAAGCACTCAGAGAGAAAAAAAAGAAAAAAAGAAAATAGGGAGGATACGTCGTGGGTTATAAATGTCCATCATGCGGGAAGATATGGCCAGACACTATGGATCTGGCCCGGCACATCTTTGGAACCGGAGACCAGGCCCATAAAGATTGGGTTAATTCAAAGGGGCTTAATTTTATTGAGCTTTTGCTTATCCAGACTATGGAACCCGGGAACAAAGGTTATAAGACTCTAGCCGAGCTGCTTGAAAAAGAAGCAGAGAAAGTGGATTGAGAACACCCAGACAATCTGAATTCATGGAGGAAGCATGCTATTAGAAGGCAGATTCACACTCAAAGCACCGATTCAAAAACTGTGGGATACACTCTTGCAGCCGGATACCTTAAAGGCTTGCCTCCCGGGTGCGGAGAAGATAGAACTGATTGATGAGAGAACTTACGACTGTGTCGTCAAGCAAAAGGTCGGCCCGGTTTCCGTCAGGTTCAAGTTCAAATCCATCCTGACGAAAGTCGAACCTCCGAATCATATCGAAATGGGAGGTGATGGATTGGATCTGGGCAAGGCCGGCCGTTTCACTCAGAAAACCAGCATAGATTTAAAAGAGACTGATGGAGATGAAGTGGAGGTTTCATACAGGTGCAATGCCACCATAGTCGGCAAATTGGCTATGTTTGGGGATCGAATTTTAAGGGCCAAAGCGAAAAAGATTGAAGCCGAGTTTACGCAAGCACTGAGAGAAAAGCTCAAAAGCGTCGCTTGAAGAATGTCCGAGAAATTGAAGACAAGTCATTTTGTATAAAAGCCAGATCCGGTTGGCTTACCCTGCAAAGTCTTCTCCTCTAACGAAAAACATCGTGAACTTTGGCTCTCTTCTTGACATAATTTCATTGAAAAAGTAGCATGCAGCCTGTGAAGAAGGCGTTTAATAAGATATGAATCAATAACTATTTTAATTCAAAGGAGGATGATATGGGATTAGACTGGCTGAAAAAAGATAAAGAGCTCAAGGACCATTCCCTATGGGGGAAAGAGCATTGGGGCACTGAACCTCCCTGTACGATGTATGAAAAGAGGCCTATCCTCGATGCGGCGGGGAAAGAAATCAAGGGTCTTTATTCTGCCTGGATTATCCTCAACAACCCCGCGCAGTACAACTCTTACACAACCGAGATGGTGAAGGGCGTTATTGCCGGGTTTCAGAGCGCTTCTCTGGATAGAGATGTGGTCGCGGTCGTGTTTACTGCTGCGGGTGACAGAGCTTTTTGCACTGGAGGAAACACCAAGGAATATGCGGAGTATTATGCGGGAAAGCCCAATGAATATGGTGAATACATGGACCTGTTCAACGGGATGGTCGATTCCATCCTGATGTGTAAGAAACCGACACTATGCCGCGTTAATGGAATGCGGATTGCTGGTGGGCAGGAAATCGGAATGGCCTGTGACATCGCCATCTCTGCGGATACGGCGATTTTTGGACAGGCCGGCCCTCGACATGGTTCAGCCCCGGACGGAGGTTCTTCTGATTTTCTCCCCTGGTTCTTGAGTATCGAGGATGCGATCTGGAATTGTGTCTCCTGTGAACTGTGGAGTGCCTACAAGATGAAAAGGCTCGGCCTGATCAGCAAGGTGGTGCCTGCGATCAAACAGGATGGTAAATTCATTCGGAATCCTAATGTAATCACGGATAAATACGTGGAAGATGGCGAGATCGTGTACGGCGAATTCGCCAAAGGAGAAGAAGGAAAGAAAGCCCGGGAATTTCTCAAAACAGCGACCATCGATTTTGAGCTTCTGGATAAGGCTGTCCATGAGATAGTCTGGAAATTCACCAATCTTTTTCCTGGGTGTCTAATCAAATCTCTCGACAGCGTGAGAGCCAAGAAGAAGTACTACTGGGATATGGCCAAGAATTACAACCGTCACTGGCTGGCCGTAAACATGATGACAGAAGCCTATATGGGATTCCACGCCTTTAATTCCAAAAAAATTACCGGTCAAGATGTCATCGACTTTGTCAAGTACAGACAGCTGATCTCCGAGGGGAAATCAATCGATGAGGCTTTCATGGAAGCCGTCTTAGCCAAACCAAAGGAATAAAGCTAGAAAGTAATCAAAGACGCCCAGCCTTCTTGAGAATCCGGTGACTTAAAAGAGATAATAAACGGCTTTGTCTCAAATTGACGCGATTAAATTGATGAGAGGATAAAATGCTTCCATTGTCATTGCGAGTGAAGCGTGGCAATCTCATAGAGAAGATATTTATTGTGTAGGAGGAAGAAGTTCAGCGACGCGGGACAGGAATGGAGAATGATAGTGAGAGCTGAGCCAAGAAGCAGAAAGTGTATGGAGAATTTCAGATGAAAAAAAGGGGAAGCCAGGACAGGAAGACAGCCAGAGGCATCACCTGGGATGATGTCGAGATCCTGGTCATCGGTGCAGGGACGATGGGAGCGAGTCTGGCTCAAGCCTATGCCCAGAGCGGTTTCAACGTCGGAATCGTGGATGTCACCGATGAGATCCTCGAGCGTGCCCTTCAGACTATAGACCGCGAGCTCGAAGATGCACTGAAATCAGGCATTTTTTCTCTTTCACGGGTTGAGGAAATAAAGGGAAGGATTCTCGCGACTCAAAGCTACGAAGAAGCCTGTGGAGGGAAGAACCTCGACCTGGTCATCGAGACCGCCACAGAGGACATCGAGATAAAAAAAGAGATCTTCCAGAAGCTGGACAAACTCTGCGCGCCGGACGTTGTTCTGGCTTCCAACACATCTTCCCTGGATGTCAATATTCTGGCGGAAGAGACTAACAGGCCGGATAAGGTTGTCTGGATGCATTTTTTCTATCTCCCCCATAAAAACCGCG
Source organism: Candidatus Aminicenantota bacterium (assembly GCA_050116035.1). Lineage (GTDB taxonomy): Bacteria > Acidobacteriota > Aminicenantia > Aminicenantales > Aminicenantaceae > SOIA01. Next base: position 14,316 of record JASFPJ010000018.1, read on the forward strand.
CCGGTGAGTATGCGGGCTCGGATACTGCGTCCAAAGAGAGCATCGATAAGGCGGCGAAATACATGAAGCTGGCTGGGAAAGTGACGACACCCATCCTCAGTAGCCGCAAAGGAGGCGCGGCGGATGTGATATTTGTTTCTCTTTTGCTGGAGGCCGCCCGGATGGTCGATGATGGATTCGATATCCCCAGCATAGAGGCCGCGGGCAAGAAAGCTTTCGGTATACCGATGGGTTTCCTCAGCTTGATGGATGCCAACGGGATTCCACTGGGGATTCACACTATGAATATTTTTTCCGATTCCTCGAATCCGGATGATTCCCTTTACAAAGCTTATGGCAATTTTTTCACTCCGCCGGAGAGCTATAAGAGTTTGTTGGATAGATACCTGGAAGCTGAGGACAAATCCAGTGTGAGATGGGTTTCTGAAGATGATGCGCAAACAGAAGCAAAGGACTTGATGCTCATCGATACGCTCAAGAATCGATTTCTCGCTGTCGCGTTCATGACTTCTGTGGAGGTCGTGGAGACAGGAGTCATCGAGATAGATGAAGTGGACAAACTCTGCCAGAATGCTTTTGTCTGGAGAGAAGGGCCATTTGCTTTAATGAATAAGATGGGGATGATGGAGGTTATGCGGATTGTCACAGAAAGAATGGAGCTTTCCCACAGGAAGGCGATCAACTTCCCGATTCCCAAGGTCTTGATTAACCAGGCCCAGAAAGGAGAGCCCTGGCCTTTGAATCCTACTCCTATCATCTTTAGCGTGGAGCAGAATGGGCGTGCCGCGCGGATAATGATTTCCAATCCCAGAACTTCCAACGCGCTCGATAACCAGGTGTTTGAGGGGCTGAAAGATTCTTTTAAACAGGCCAATGAAGATAGTCATGTCAGAGTCATCATCTTTGATTCAGCGCCGATAAAGACTTTTATTGCCGGTGCGAATGTCCCTTATTTCATAAGAGCCATAAGAGAGAACAACTTCAAGGATTTAAAGAAGGATATCGCTTTCTGGCAAGATGTTGTCTTCCACGAGATGACTGGCGGTGGCAAGCCGAAAATCGCCATTGTGGACGGAGCAGCGATCGGTGGCGGCGCGGAGGTGGCCATGGCCCTCGCCCTGGACCCGGACTCTATTGTCATCGCCACCGAGCGGACATCTTACATGTTTCCTGAAGTTCGTTTGGGAATCTATCCGGGATTGAGAGGGACTCTGACTCTTCCTCAGATCATCTTCAAAGCCACGGATGATGAGGATCTGGCTGTGGCCTTGAGCCGGTATTATATCCTGGCCGGAGGAACAACGACATCATCGCCAAGAATATTGAAATTTCTAGGCCTGGCTGACCTGCTTGTCCCGGCACGGAGAAGGGAGGAGGCTGCAGAAAAACTTGTTCTGGCCGCAGTGGATAACGGCGGAACGTCTTTGACTCAAGAGCAGATAGCGACTTTAAAGATCGAAGAGCTTCCTTTAGAGCTCACTTTTGAGGAAAAGGAAGAGCTGGCCTGGATAAAGGATTTGTTTTTAAAGCCTGACCTGATTCCGATACTTCACGCCTTTGCCCGGGGCCAGGCTGAGATTTCCCTCTCCGGCATAAGCAAGCCTTTTGTCCAGAGGATAGCGGAGCGAGTGGCCAATCATTCCTCTCATGCCGTACAGATAGCTGACTCATTGATCAGCCGTGGTTTCAGCGAGTTTATCGAAGGAAAATCCATAGACGAACTGGCTCAGTATGAGTTAGACAATTATCTGGAGCGAACCTTCCAGCATCCGGATGCCATTGAGGGATTGACGGCTCAGGTAGAACGCAGGTCTCCCGAATTTAGCCGCCAGTACCCTGCTTGATTAATGAGGAGCCGCGTCTTAACATTTAACGTGTTGTATAAGTTCAGTAATTTTGGATATAATTCGATAGCTTTTGAATTTCTCTGTAAAGCTTCAGATAGAGAAATAGATTGAGTCAGTTGGAATGCTCAATCTGTGTTATTCTTTTGACATGGAAAAAGGAAATGTCAAACGCTCAGATGCGATCTTTAGAAAAAAGAGGAGGATAAAATGGATTTAAAGGGAAAAGTGGCCCTTGTGACCGGAGGAAGCATGGGCATTGGAACGGCCATCTCCCTGGATTTAGCCCAGAATGGCGCGGACGTGGCTCTGACCTTCCGCAAGCATGGCGATGAAGCCAAGGCGATAGTCGAGAAGATCAAGAATATGGGCCGGAAGGCAAAGGAATACCGGGTGGATGTTTCTGACTTCGGGTCGGTTCAAAAGCTCGTCCAGGGAGTTCAGGATGACTTTGGCGGGCTGGACATTCTCATCAACAACGCTGGAATGAACTGGGATGGTGTGGTTTGGAAAATGACCGAAGAGCAGTGGGATGCGGTCATTAATGTGGATTTAAAAGGGACTTTCAATTTTATCCGAGCTGTGGCCCCGCATTTTAAAGAGCAAAAATCAGGAAAGATCATCAACATCACCTCGATCAACGGTTTGCGGGGTAAATTCGGACAAACAAACTACTCTGCGGCCAAAGCGGGTGCGCACGGATTGACCAAGGCCGTAGCCAGAGAAATGGGAAAATATGGAGTGAACGTCAACGCTGTGGCTCCGGGAATGATCCTGACAGACATGTACAAAGACCTGCCCGAGGAATTCAAGACAAAGGCAGCTGAAGAGACCGTCTTTAACAGGTTGGGGGAGCCTGAGGATGTGGCCCATCTTGTGGCTTTCTTGGTTTCGGAGAGTGCGCGTCATATCACGGGAGAGATCATCAAGATAGACGGCGGGCAGTATATATGATTGAGTATAGTGAGCGTGAACAGACGATTCCATATCAACAAATAGAAATGGAAGGTCACCGAATACCAGATGATTAAATCTCTAATTGAATGGTTCACAAACCAAAAAATTTTTCCTCGGCTTGATGCCTTAAATAAGAATGGAGGTAATAAATGGGTAAAGTCGCAATCATAGGTGTTGGACAGAGTCACTTTGTGAGGGGGTATCCCGGCTCAATAAGAGAGCTGGCTTTTGATGGATTCAAGGAAGCTCTCGAGGATGCCCAGATATCTGTCAATGATATCGATGCCTCGATTATTTGTTCAGCGCCAGAGTACGATAAACAGCGTTCGCCGTCCGGTGTGTTCGCTGAATATCTGGGTTTGATTCCTCAACCCACCTGCTATCTGGAGAGTTTATGCTCCTCGACCAGTATGGGGTTAAGGATGGCTTATTCACTGGTCCAATCCGGGCTGCATGACGTTGTCGCTGTTTTGGGCTTCCAGAAGATGTCTGAAATCTCCTCTGCGGAATCGCAGGAGAGGATGGGCAGAGGTGCGGATATCCAATGGGAGAGCCCATTCGGGACGATGATGCCGGCTTACTATGCGATGTTTGCCAAAGCGCATATGGAGAAATATGGAACCACTCTTGAGGACATGGCTCTTATCCGGGTGAAGTCAGCCACGTACGGGCAGATCAATGAGAAAGCCCTTTTCCGGAAGCCAGTGGCGGCGGAGAATTTCTCTGATCCTGACCATTTCATGTCTGGACCTGTCTCCAGTCCGCTGCGAGTCGGTGACTGTTGTGCGAATGCAGATGGAAGCTCGTGTCTGATCGTGGCGAATGAGGAGAAAGCTAAGGCCATGAGCCGGAATCCTGTTTGGATTCTGGGATTGGGCGCGGCATCTGCCAGTGTGAATATGTCTGGAAGAGACCTTTTCACTGGCTTGGCCGTGGCGCGCCAAGCCGCTGAGCAAGCGTTCAAGATGTCCGGTGTGAATCCCAAAAACATTGATGTGGCAGAAGTTCATGATTGTTTCACGATTTCAGAAATTTTGGCCTACGAAGACATTGGTTTTGCCAAACCTGGAGAGGGGAAGGAACTGATCAGGAATAAAGAGACGTATAAGGAAGGAAGCATCCCGGTCAACGTGGACGGCGGATTGCTGTCCAAGGGTCATCCGATCGGAGCGACCGGAGGTTCTCAAATCAGAACCATCGTCCTCGAACTGAGAGGCGAGGCCGGGGAGATGCAGGTTAAAGATCCGGAGATCGGACTTATCCATAATATCGGTGGAGTCGGCCTCTATGGAACAGTCACCATTCTTGGGAGGTAGAAAATGAGCAAAAAAGACAAAAAAGAGATAGATGACCGCTTTAAGAAATTCGGAACAGTCAGCTTCACTTCTCTCACCAGGGTGAATGACTTCATTGATTTCCTGGAAAAAGAAAAGGTCATGGGAACGCGCTGTGTGGATTGCGGCCAAGTCTTTTTCCCCCCAAGAGCCAATTGTTACAAATGCCTTTCCAGCAATGTGGAGTGGTTTGAGGTTTCCGGCAAAGGGAAACTCATTACTTACAGTCAGTTGAAGTATGCGCCAGTCGGGTTTGAGAATGACCTGCCTTACTCGATTGCTGTCTTGGACTACGGGGATTACAAGATATTCGGCAGAATCGCCAGCAGTGTTTCCGACGATGACATCAAGTTGGGCATGGAGATGAAAACAGTCGTTAACAAGCTTCCCAATGGCCAGTTGAATTACGTTTTCGAGAAGGCGTAACTCGAGCCCAGGAATCAACATCGTGTTCAAAAATTGGGGGCAGTCCCCAATTTTAAATCGTGCACAGGAATAATTATATCTGATAGAGAATAAGACTATGGCGCTCTCTGGGATCAGAACTCATTTCCCGCGGACCTTATCCGAGGCCATCCAACTCCTGTCTGACCTAAAGGATGCCCGGGTCATGGCCGGAGGAACAGACCTTCTTGTTGACATCAAGCAGAGTTTAGTCAAGGCCAGAGATATCATATCACTTCAAGATATCGAAGAGCTCAAAGGCATTAAAAAAGAAGGGAACGAAGTTTGCATCGGCGCTTCTGTTTCTCCACGCGATCTTCTATCCAATTCACTCATCAAGGCGCATTTCCCGGCCCTCGCAGAGGCCGCGGGTTCCATGGCCTCTCCTCAGATTCGCAGCCTGGCCA
>JASFPJ010000019.1:0-18862 GCA_050116035.1 Candidatus Aminicenantota bacterium
AATTAGGGTGACGCTTTCTGGATTCGCTTCTTAACATTTGACATTCTGTATAAGGAGAAAACAAGAGAAGATTCAGGGAACTTCAGACTCAATGCAAATATCAAATGTTAAGATGTGACCCCTTGCCCTTTACCTTGAACGCCAGAACCTGTCCCTTTTCGGGCGGGATTTGAATTCCCAGTGAGTGTGCGGTTTTTCTTCAGCGGGCCGGCCTTCAGGGACTGATATTTTTTCTTTTTTTCCACTTTTGTCGATACGGAAGGATCTCTCCGCCGCATAAAGGATTTCTTCTCTGAGTCCTTCGGAAGAGATTTCTTCTGTGAACTTACGTCTCCCCTCGACAAGGTCTTCGATGAAGTGCTGAATCTGCTCTTCAGAGTAGAAATTGTGGATGTTGTATTCATCGAGGTTTTTTCCCTCACAGGTCTTTATTTCCTTTGTGCCCAGGATTCCTCTTTCATAGAGGTTGGCTCCCCGCAAGTCGCCCCTCTGGATCTGGGCCATAAGGCCGATGGGAACTCTTTTCACTTTATGCACTAATCTTTTCTTCTTCTGCCCGTTTTCTTCGTGAGTTTCGATGATTTCTCCGAGGCCGCCGGTGTTGTACTGCATGAATCGGATTTTTCCCGGGAAGTTATTGACAAGAGTCATGATTATTTCGTAGAATCGATTGACCTTTTTGGCTCTAGATCCGATGATGAAGGGGTCGGTTCCGACAATCCGCACCGATTCCCCGGCTTTAAGGGGTTGGCTGGCATAGCTGTGCGTGCTTTCCCCCCAGAGATAGGCCAGGACGGCCTGTTCAGGAGTCAGCTCCTGGGCGAAGCTCATGATGGTGTTTCTTCGGGTGATAAAGGCGAAGATGAGCCCGTCAAGCTCCTGGAGAGGCGGGAGGTTGATGGATTTTGAGGCGATTCCGACCATCTTTCCTTTGATGTTCACACGCAATTTCTTTCGCTGAAGGACGGCTCTTCCGTTGGCCGTGAGGCTTTCATCCATGAAATCGACATCCCCGTTCGATTTGATCATGACATTCTCGAACAGAGCGGTTCCATCCACTAAGGCATTGTACATCGCTTCCTGGTATTCCTTCTCGACGTCTGTTTTGACGAAGAAATTATCCTCTGAACCCAGGGCTGATCCGTCATTCTTTAAGAAAACGATATCATCCTGCGTGACTTCTGTTTTTTCGCCTCTGTCGTAGTCAAGACCGAGCTGATGGCAGGACCAGGTGGACTTTCCTGTCGCAGTCAGACCGAAAAGAAATACACCGTATTTTTTGAGCTTATTATTGGCATCCCGGACTGTCACGATCTTGGTTCCCGCATGAAGTCCGAGCATGCCTTTTTCATCTGAAGCCCACATGGCCTGGCGAAGAAAGCCTTTTTTATCCTCTCCCATGTAGTCTGTGCCGAGAGCGATGTTGATATTTTCTTCAGGGAGAACGAGCACCTGCTGCCTCAATTGATGTTCTTCAGGGATATGGATCATAAAAAACTCAGGGCCAGGGCGCTTCTTGGGTTTGAACATCGTGTTTCCCCACATGAAGCCCAGGCGGTAGTTGGTGTTATCCGCTTCGGAGACAATGAGATTGCAGACAGGATTATAAGTGTCGTTCTCTCCCATCTGTCTGCGAATTAGGTAAAAGGGAAGAGTCCGCAGCAGATGGAGAACCTTTTCCAGCTCGTCCGGAGCTTTGGCGATCAGGTTTTTCTGTTCTTCTGTGGGCCGGGGTAGCTGGACTGTCTCGCTGCCCAGGTAGACAGTTTTGGGCGCGATGCGGCTAGATATGGCTGACCGCCATCCGTAGGAGCCGTATTTTGTCCGAACTCCAGCGGCTTTGGCTCTTGATTCGAGCCATTTGAGGTCCACTTTTTTTATGTTGGGGCCCTTGATGACTCGATGGAATTCTTCGGCAAATTTTTTATAAGCTGTTTCGTCAGTGATGGTTTTATTTTCCATCGTCATGTTTTTTCCTGTAGTGAATAAGTCATTCTATTCTGGTTCTTTATTGACCTCGCTGGTGATTATCTTCTTGATATCTGAAGCCGAAGCGACTCCACTGTTGAACAGGTAGCATGACGCACCTTCAAGCACTCGTTCGAAAAAGTCTCTTTGGAGTTCAAGCCTCTCAGGTGTTTTGAGCAAAATATGGGGATTGTAGAACGGCTGACTTTTTGAAGGAGTGAGGTCCCTTTTGAGTCCAAGACTTTCCCCGGATTCGAGCATCCGCAAAGCATCTTCAACTTCGACCTCGACAACTGGAGGAGAGGTGGTGTCATAGCGGAGGATGAAGATCCAGCGTATTGCAGAACGTTTGACATGCTTGGCTGGTCCGTCAATCCAGTAGGGATCGAGCAGGGCGTGAGCGTTTTTTGACGCTTTATAGCAGTATGGGGAGCCTCGGTCAAGGCGGCATTCGTCGAGATTCAGACATTCCGTATCCTGGCATTCATCTTTTCGGGTGATGACGTTCTCGCACTTGCTGTTGTCGAACAGAGAGGTCAGTCGAGGGTAAGATTCCACTGTGTTTGTCGGGATGAAGAGCTTTCTTTCTACCGAGTCAGCCAGGGCCTTGCCTCCAGAGAAACGGACAAAGATGATGTCGTTGGAATGGAGACGGAATTTTTCATCCTGGAGGAGAGAGAAGAAGAGTTCTGTCTTCTTGGTTCCTTTGGGCCCGACCAGGACCGCACTGTTTCCGTTGATATCCGCAGACATTCCCCGAATAGTAAAGACATTGAAGAGTCTTTCGGAGACATCTGTGGTCAATCCAAGAGCCAGGCTGCGCAAGGGAGCATAGTTGTCAGCGTTGACGAGTATCCCAGTATTTGTTTCCAAGTTATAGAAAGAATGTGGTTCTCTGCCGGGTATGCCGTCCACAGCGTATATGATGCCGTGAGGTTCCAGGTCGGCTTCCAGTTGGGCCGGGTACCAGTTTTCAACCCAGAAATCATTGAGATGGGAAACATTCGTGCGGAGTTGGATAATCACACCATTGATATTGGCATTCCACTCCCAATAGTTCTCAAAGCTGAGAAGGCTCTCCATTTCGGCAACCAGTGCATCCTTCATTTTGACAGATAGGGAGGAATCCACAGGTACTGATTTCTTCTCCCGGGTAATGGTGTTGTTGAGGGCAATGCGTTTTACTTTCTTAGCTGTCTTGAGGCCTGAGAGCGCCTGAATGATCCTGTCCATTCCCTTTTCCAGGTTTTCCATGGATGTGGTGTAGGAGATGCGAATGTGGTCATCGGTTCCGAAAGCATCCCCTGGGACGATGGCCACTTTGGCTTCTTTCAAGAGGTAGTAAGCCATTCCATAGGAGTTTCGGATCTGGACATTGTTGAATTCTTTGTTGTAATATGCGGAGAAATTGGGAAAGAGATAAAAAGCTCCCTGGGACTTGAAGCAGGAGACATTGGGGATCGTCTGAAGCCTCATCAGGGCATAATTTCTCCTGCTTTGGAGTTCAGACTTCATTTTTGAGACTTCATACTGAGGGCCACTGAAGGCTTCCAGGCTCGCCTTTTGGGAAATAGAACAGGCATTGGAAGTGGTGTGGCTCTGTATTCGGCCCATGGCTCCGATGATATCTGCTGGACCGGCGGCATACCCGATTCGCCATCCAGTCATGGAATAGGCCTTAGAAACACCGTTGATGATGATGGTTCTCTTCTTTATGTCCTCTCCCAGGGAGGCAAAGCTCGTGAACTGGAAGTCATCATAAATGAACTTTTCATAGATTTCATCCGCCATCACGAAGATATCTTCTTCCAGGATAATGTCTGCCAAGGCTTCAAGCTCATGCCTTTTGTACGTCGCCCCAGTGGGATTGGATGGGTTGTTCAGGATTAATGCCTTTGTGGCGGGGGAAATCGCAGATTTGAGCTGGTCTGGAGTGAGGATAAACCCATTCTCCTCCTTGGTGGGAACGATGATGGCTTTTCCCTTGGCCAGGGAGACCGAATGCGGATAGGTGACCCAGTAGGGAGCCGGTATGATCACTTCTTCGCCCGCATCAATTAATGCCTGTAAAAGATGGTAAAGGGAGCTTTTCGCTCCGGCAGAGACGATGATTTCGTCCCTGGTATAGGATAGCCCCAAATCCTCTTTCAGCCTGTTGATGATGGCATCCTTGAGTTCAGGGATGCCCTCGTTGGTCGTGTATCTGGTGAAATTTTCTTCAATAGCCTGGATACCAGCCCTCTTGATATTATCAGGGGTGAAAAAATCCGGTTCTCCTATGCTGAGGTCCACGATGTCGATTCCCTCTGCCCTCATGGCTGTGGCTTTGGCAGATATCTTTAGAGTGGGAGATGCGCCGATTTGGCTCGCTTTTTCTGAAATCATGATCGACCTTCTTCTTTAGAGATGGTTAATCTTCTTCTTTTTTCTCTTCTGGCGCGAGTTTTTCCTTGAGATATTTTTTCAAGTCCACGCCGGTCAATGACTTCACCACTTCAGGCATCTGTGCCAGGACTTCGGCGACTTGGGAAGTCAGTTTTGATGTTCCCAGGCCTTTGTCTCCGCTGACCATCACGATTTTGTCCACTTTTGAAAGAGGTTCGGAAACAGACTTTGCCAGTTCGGGAAGAATCTTCATGTATGATTCGAACAGAGCGGCCTCGTTGTACCTCTCCCAGGCTTGAGCTTTTTTCAGCATGGATTCAGCTTCAGCAGAGCCTGTCTGTTTGAGCCTCTCTGCTTCAGCCACTCCTGAAAGTTTGGTGGCTTCTGCTTGGCCTTTCGCCTCGGCCAGGATGCGGTATTCTTCGGCTTCCGCTTCGGCCTTCAACTGGTATTTCCTGGCATCCGCCGGCTTGATCACGCTGGCATCAAGCTCTTTCTGTCTTCTGGCGATTTCCAGTTCTTCGATCTTTATGGATTCTTCTTTTTCGATAAGCTTGGCTTTGGCTTCTTCTTTTTTGAGTTCCTGGCTGATGCGAAAGCGTTCGAGCTCGTAAGAGAGGTCGGATTGGGCTTTTCTCTGGTTGACTTGAACCTGAGATTCTGCCTTTTTGGCTTCGTTTTCCCACTGGGCTTTAGCGATGAGGGCTTCGGCGGCCAAACGGGCCACTTCTCCTTCTTTGCGCGCCTGGGAGGATTTGATCATGGCTTCTTTTTCGGTTTCGGCTTCAGCTATGGCGGCGTCTCGTTTAGCCGCCACGATCTCGGGCTTGCCGAGCGCATCGAGGTATCCTTGAGTGTCGCTGATGTCCTTGAGGGCAAAGGACATCATGGTCAGTCCCATCTGAGAAAAATCTTTTCGCGCTGCGTCTGCGACTTTGGCTGAAAACTCCTGTCTTCCTCTGTAGATACTCTCAACGGTCATCGTGCCCATGACTTCCCTCATTTTTCCCTCGAGAATGGTCATGGAGACATCTTTGACCCCTTCCTTACCCAAACCCAAAAACTGTTCTGCAGCGATGTGAATAGAATGGTCAGATGAGTCGATCTTGACTTGAGCCGTGGCTTCAGCCATGAGGGGAACTCCGCCATGAGTGAGCACTTCGGGCGTTTTTATGTTCAGTGTGATGACTTCCATCGGAAGGATGTCTACAGTTTCAAGGAAAGGCAGGACGAAAGTGCCGCCGCCAAGACGGTAGCGGTAGCCAATTTTTCGCTTCGTGCCGTCCGGCGCGATGACCGTCCTTTTTCTTCCTCCTGAGATGATCAAGGCTTCATTGGGACCGACTTTTCGGTACTGCTTGGCTATCAAGAATGAAATTAAGATTATGACGACAAGTATGATGCCGATGATAATAAAGGTGGAGATGTTATCCATCATAACCTCCTTGGAATCAAGCCTAACGAGACACTGCGAGATTCAAAGAAATAAATCATAATTATAAATACTTGCGCGTTTTTTTTAAAGATTGAGTTTTTCTTTAAAGTGGGCGATGGTCTTCTCAAGCCCCTCTTCAAACTCAACCCGAGGCTCCCATCCGAGTTTATCTTTAGCCAGAGATATATCCGGGCATCTCCGAAGGGGGTCATCCGCGGGAAGTGGTTTATGAATGATTTTTGAATGGCTTTGTGTGAGTTTGATAATTTTTTCGGCGACTTCGAGGACTGGAACCTCTTCAGGATTTCCCAGATTCACTGGCCCTGTGAAGTCATCCATCCCCATCATTGCATTCAGAGCTCGAACAAGGTCTGATACATAGCAAAAAGAGCGTGTTTGGCTCCCATCTCCATAAACCGTCAGTGATTCTCCTTTGAGCGCCTGGACGATGAAGTTGCTGATCGCTCTCCCGTCGTTCACTGCCATTCGGGGACCGTAGGTGTTGAAAATCCTGGCAATCTGGATATCGACTTTGTTCTGACGGTGATAATCCATCATGAGCGTTTCGGCGACTCTTTTGCCCTCGTCATAGCAGCTACGGTAGCCAACGGGATTGACATTTCCCCAATAGCTTTCCGGTTGAGGATGAACCTTGGCATCGCCATATATTTCAGAGGATGAGGCGAGAAGAATGCGCGCTTTGACTCTCTTCGCCAGGCCCAGCATATTGATGGTGCCCATGACGTTTGTTTTCACTGTTTTTATGGCATTGATCTGGTAATGGATCGGAGAGGCTGGACAGGCAAGATGATAGATTTTATCCACTTCCAGGAAAAGCGGATGGATGATATCGTGCCGGACCAATTCAAAGTATGGATGAGAAAAGAGATGGCGGATGTTGTCTTTGGAACCGGAGAAAAAATTATCGACACAGACCACATCTGCGTTTTGCTCCAGAAGAGAATCACAGAGATGGCTCCCGAGAAATCCGGCTCCTCCTGTGATCAGGATACGATTCATTCTTTTCTTTTTTCTATTTGTATGCCATGAAAAGAAGACTTTTTTTCTTGAGGATTTCTTTCTGCACCTGGATGAGCTCTTTGATTCCCTTATTGGCCAGACTCATTAGAGAGTTCAATTCTTTTTTCGAGAAGGGCTTTCTTTCGGCAGTGGCCTGAATTTCCACGAGTTGACCCTTTTCTGTTTCGATAACATTCATGTCAATTTCAGCATTTGCATCCTCTTCGTAATCCAAGTCAAGAAGGGCCTCTCCATCGACTATGCCCACGCTCACTCCGCTAACAAGGTGCTTGAGGGGCATTTCATCAATGACCTCTTCATCCACCATCTTCTTCAGGGCCAGAGCTAAGGCCACGCACGCGGCCGTCACCGAGGCGGTCCTTGTCCCTCCGTCTGCCTGGATGACATCGCAGTCCAGGATAATCTGTCTTTCCCCGAGGATGCCGAGTTCTGTCACAGCCCGGAGGGAGCGGCCGATCAGGCGCTGGATTTCCTGGGTTCGGCCGGAAATCCGCGTCTGCACTCTCTCTCTAGTGGTTCTTTTTTCAGTTGAGCGCGGCAGCAGAGAGTACTCGGCTGTAATCCAGCCAGTTCCGCTGTTTCTCAAAAAAGGTGGAATCCTTTCATCGATAGACGCGGCGGCGATGACTTTGGTTTTTCCGAGTTCTATGAGGGCTGAGCCGTCAGCGAAGTCCAGATAGTCTGGCTTGATCTTGACTGGCCTCAAGGCATCGATAGGGCGTTTATTGGTTCTCATCATCTTATCTCTTTGAGAATTCTGACTTCTCCTTGACTAAGATTTTTAAATTTTTGGGCATCTTCGGCGCTGCCGATCACTCCGGCTCCGTAGTGCATCGGAATGGAGATGTCCGCTTTGAGTGTGTTGGCCGCTTTAGCCGCCTCCTCAGCATTCATTGTGTACTGTCCGCCCACAGGAAGAAGGGCGATGTTTATGGAGCCGAAATCTCTCATCTCCGGAATAAAATCTGTGTCCCCGGCATGATAGACCGAAACTCCATTCACAGTGACTATATATCCTAACCATTTGTTCTTTCTTGGATGGAAAGGCTTGGAAGGATTATACGAAGGAACCGCTTTGATTTTTATTCCCTGAACTTCGATCTCCTGTCCTGGAGTGAGGCTCCTCACATCGCCTGAAGCTTTGGAAACACAATCTGCGGAACAGATGAGAGTTGTCCCCTCCTTTTTGAGGAAGCTGATATCCTTTTGAGAAAAATGGTCAAAATGGGAATGAGTCACGAGGATCAGGTCAGCCTTGGGAGCTGAATCCGGGATTTTCCAGGGATCGATATAAATGACTTTATCTGATTCGATGGCAAAGGAAGCATGGCCGTACCACCTTAAATTTTTAAATATTTTTTCCACGTCTTCTTTTCCTGTTCCTGACAAAGAAGCAAAAGAAAGGAGAAGAAATCCTATCAGCAAGGTGATTGTTGTTATGTTTCTCATTCTTCCCTCCCTTGATCTTTAATAATTCGCCCGTTTCGGATCTCTCCTCCCTCTCCTAATCTGGCCTTGTTTTCCACCTGTTATGGAGCCAGAACCAGTGCGAGGGATTTTTCCGTATTTGAGCTTCTATAATCTTAGTGCATATCTGAGTGATTTTCAACACTTGTTGATTGTAATCTCCTTCGAGCTTAATCTTCAGAGGTTCCAGGATTTGGAGGCGGTAGTGATGGGATGGGGTTGGGGAACAGAAGACAGGAACAATAGGAGATTTTGTCTTGAGGAAGAATGCCGCGAGGCTTGGGGTCGTGGCGGCCTTGCGGCCAAAAAAATCGACAAAGATAGCTTGATGTTTTTGAACATTCTGGTCGATCAAGAAGGCAACCATTTCTTTGGCTCGGAGTGACTGCAGGATTGGCTTTGTGGCCTGGTGTTTATAGATAACCTTGGCTCCCTGGCTACCCCTGAGCTTGAGAAGTTCTCTCTCCAGGAGTTCATTGTCAAGGGATCTGGCTATCACGTTCAATATTCCCAGTTTGGACACGACAAAAGGAGCGATTTCCCAGCTTCCGTAATGAGCCGTGAAGAGTATCGCTCCCTTTTTCGCTTGGAGTGCTGATCGCAGATTTTCCTCGCCTTCGACCTGTATGAGTGCTATCTTGCTTTTTTCTGAGAGGCTGGAGAATTTGATGATATCCACCAGGGATGAACCGAAATGCATGAATGTCCGGCGAGCCATTCTTTTGAGTCCAGAAGATGTCAATTGTTTCCTGAAGGCCATTTTCAGGTTTGTGAGAGCCAACCGACGATGTTTGGTATCCAGGTAGTAGAAGAACAAGCCCATTTTCTTTCCCCAGACAAGGCAGAGTCTCCTGGGAAGAATGAGAATAAGGGATTTGAACGCCTGAAAAATTATAAGTTCCAGATAGTCTTTGAGTCTCACCATTGTCAATGATTAAGTCATTTTTTGAAGAAAAGAAGATAGCATGGAATAGAATTCATCATCCAGTTTGAGGTCGATCTTTAGATAATACACCGGAATACCTTGAAAAGCATCCGATTGAGCTATTTTGACCATGTCCTTTTCGGTAGTGATGAGTGCGTCAGCGTTGAGTTTTTTGAATTTTTTAGAGATTTTTTCCAGTGAGTGCAGTGGGTAGGAGTAGTGGTCGGAGAATTTCAGGAAGTCTACAGGATTTATGGATTCTTTCTGAAGGAGGGCTAGAAACCTTCCCGGACGGGCTATCCCACAGAAAGCGATAATTCTTTTCCCCTGAAATTCCTCACCAGACTCCCCTTCTTTTTTCCCTGCCTTGAAAAAGCCTTGGCTTTCAACCGAATATTCAAAAATGGTTGATTGAGGGAATGATTTCTGCAAACTCTCCCTTTCTTGAGAGTGGAGCCCTCTTTCCAGGAGAATAATTTCGGCTCTTCCCAGGGAAGACACGGATTCGCGAAGCGAGCCTTTTTCTTTCGAGTCATACAGAACAATATCCATGTCTCTGCGGAGGCGGGCGTGCTGAAAGCCGTCATCCAGCACAGCCACGTCGAATCCAGAAGCTTCGGCGTCCTGACAGGAAAACAAGCGGTTTTTCCCGATGAATACACCGGCCTGGGGAAGATTCGAGGCAACCATGTACGCCTCATCCCCAGAGTCCTGCCAGGTGCTGAGAACGCTTTTTCCGTCAGAAAGAATCCCCCCGCTCTTTTCCCATTTGCCTCGATATCCTCGGGTGATCAAAGCGGGTTTGTATCCCTTGTGGAGGAGGAAAGTCAACAAATGGAGGACGAGGGGAGTTTTTCCCGAACCACCGAATGTAATGTTGCCCACACTTATAACAGGCAAAGGAGCTCTTTTCGGCTTGAATATTTTCCGTTTGTACAGCCAGTTTTTAATCCTGCACCCTGAGCGGTGAAGAAGGGAGAAAACGAGAAGAAAAGGTTTCATCTTCTGGGGAATATACACCATTCGATTTTCTCTTTCAAGATGCTCCGGCCTATGGATTCAAAAAACACGCCTCTTTTCCCCAGCGAGCAACTCGGAGGGGGAACAGCTCTGCTTTCCCCCTTCCGACGCTCGCCTCGCTTTGCTTACGGCTCTCTGCCTCCCCTTCTCGGGCAGGACATTAACTCCTGCCCTGCGACCAAGGGGGCCTACCCCCTTGGAATCCCCACTGATTTGTGCCCACCGAACAGGCCACAAATCAGAAAAAGCCGGCTCGGTTTCAGGCTCCGCTCTCCTCTGCCTTTCGTGGAGGAACCGTGCCCGCTCCGCCTTCAAACGGTTTTTTTTCATCCATAAGCCTTCGCAGAATAGAGGGGCTGATTTCGCTTGGGCAGAGTCCGTGTGTTTTTGTAGCACTCAGTCTGACCTATTGTATCTCCTGTTAGCACAGATTTGGAGATAATTCCTTCCCGGAATTAAAAAAGACAGAGACGAATGGCCCAAAGAGATGAGATTGTTTCCTGAGTTTTTGAGATAGCTGAAATGATGCCTTCCCAAAGGCTGGGTGAAATGAGTATAGATACAGAATTTCTTTGACATTAACTTTTATCTTGTGGTAACTATAGCGGCAGATTTCAAAATCCCAGTGATCACATTTACCGAACCTTTGTCCAAAAAAAATAAAAAAAAGGAGGATTAACTATGAAAAGGGGATTACCATTCTCGCGTATTGTTTTAATTGTTTGTGTGTGTTTAACGCTCAGCCTTTTTCTTAGCGCAAAAAAAGTGAAGAAAAAGCCTGAGCCAGTGATTCCGGAGTCCATACTCGACGGACTCGAATGGAGAAACATCGGCCCGTGCAACATGGGCGGACGCATCGATGATTTCGCTGTCGTGGAAAGCAATCCCAAGATTATTTATGTGGGGACAGCGTCAGGAGGCATATGGAAAACCACAAACAATGGTGTGACTTGGGAACCCATGTTTGATGACCAGGTCACAAGCACCATTGGAGATGTGACCGTTTCTCCTTCGGACCCGGATATCGTCTGGGCAGGTACAGGAGAACCGAACAACCGTCAGAGCTCTTCCTGGGGTAATGGAGTGTATAAGTCCATGGATGGGGGAAAGACGTGGAAAAACATGGGGCTTCAGGATACGCATCATATCGGACGGATTGCCATCCATCCGCGGAACCCTGATATCGTTTATGTGGCGGCTCTGGGACATCTCTGGGGACCGAACAAGGAAAGAGGCCTTTTCAAAACCTCGGACGGGGGGAAGACCTGGAGCAACACCAAGTTCATCGATGAGAACACAGGCTTTGTGGATGTGGCTATAGATCCCGAGAGTCCAAACACCCTGTATGCCGCCGCCTACCAGAGACGTCGACGGGGATGGGGCTTCAGCGGAGGAGGGCCGGGAAGCGGCCTCTACAAGACGACAGACGGTGGAGAGACATGGATTCAACTGACGAACGGGCTGCCTCAGGGCAACACAGGGCGTATCGGGATCGATGTATACCGCAGCAATCCCAATATCGTTTATGCCCTGGTCGAGAATAAACTGGGAGGGACTTTCCGCTCTGAAGATAAAGGAATAACTTGGAAAAAAATGTCGAGCACCAATCCCAGGCCCATGTATTACAGCAAGATCCGCATCGACCCCAACAATGACCAAAGGATTTGGGTGCTCGGGGCCTCGATGTATGTCTCCGAAGACGGAGGGAAGACTTTCCGCACGGATTATGTCAGAGGAATCCACGGCGACCATCATGCCATGTGGATCAACCCTGAAGATTCCAACCATGTTGTCCTCGGTTCGGACGGCGGGATCTATTTTTCTTATGATCGCGGCAAGACCTGGGATTTTGTCAATATCATGCCTCTCGGACAGTTTTATGAGATCGGTTACGATATGCGCAAGCCCTACTATGTCTACGGAGGCTTGCAGGACAACGGAAGCTGGGGAGGGCCGAGCGCGACTTGGACCCGGCTGGGCGTGACCAACGAAGATTGGTTTAGAATCGGGGGCGGAGACGGTTTTTATACTCAGGTTGACCCGACTGATTATAACACCATCTACGCTGAGTCTCAGAATGGGAACCTCTTCAGACTGGACTTAAAGTCTGGAGAGAGCAAATCCATCAGACCAAGGCCAGCGGATGAGAACGAGAACTACAGGTTCAACTGGAATTCGCCGATTTTGATTTCTCCACATGACCATAAGACAATATATTATGGAGGAAACAAGCTTTTTAAATCGAAAGACCGGGGAGAAACATGGGAAGCTTCAATCGACCTGACAACTCAGCAGGATAGAGAAAAGCTCCCGCTCATGGGTGTTCTGCCCGATGAAAGCACCCTATCTCGTCATGACGGTATCTCGTACTACGGAGACATCACCACTATTTCCGAATCCCCGATCAAGGAAGGCCTCCTGTATGTGGGGACAGATGGCGGTAATATCCAGGTCTCGCGCGATGGCGGAAAAACATGGAAGAATGTCATCGGCAAGGTTCCAGGCGTACCGAAATACACCTATGTCACCCGCATCGTGGCGTCCGGCGCTGAGGAAGGGACAGCTTATGTCACACTGGACGGCCACCGCAATAACGACTTCAAGGCTTATGTGTTCATGACCACCGATTATGGAGAGAGCTGGAAGAGTATATCTGGAAGCCTTCCCGAGGGAGGAACCGTGAATGTGATCAGGGAACACCCGAGAAACCCGAATCTCCTCTTTATCGGCACAGAGAGAGGAGCCTACTTCTCGATCGACAGAGGGATGAGTTGGGTGAAATTCAAGAATAAGTTTCCTATTGTTCCTGTGGACGATATCGCGATTCATCCGAGAGAGAATGACCTGATTTTCGGAACCCATGGTCGGAGCATATGGATCCTGGACGACATCGCTCCTCTGGAACAGATGACCAAAGAAGTCCTGGATTCTCCGGCTTTCCTTTTTGATATCCGCCAGGCAACGATGTTTAATCCCCATAACCATAAAGGCAGCCTCGGTCAAAAATATTACGTCGCTCCAAATCCGCCTCGAGGGGCCATGATCAGCTATTACCTCAAGGAAGCAGCCAAAGGAAGTGTCGAGATCACCATAGAGGACAGCGCGGGCCAGAAAATCGCGGGATTGAGAGGCACAAAAAACGCAGGGATTAACCGCATCACATGGGATCTGAGGCATACTGTTCCTTTGACTCCTGGTGCACCAGTGGAACGCCGTTTCAGAGCCCAGGGTCCCTTTGTCCTACCAGGGGAATACAAAGCGACTCTCAAAGTGGCTGAACAGGAGATGATGAAAAGCACGGAGGTTGAGGGTGACCCCCGGATTGACATTTCCTTCGCGGACAGGAAAGCGCAGCATGATGCCCTTATGAGCATTTTAGAGTTGTATCCTCTTCTTTCAGCGACGAGCGCTGCTGCGGACAGACTGGAGAACGCGATTGATCAGCAGGTTGAAGTCCTGAAGAAAATTAAGGAAGTTCCACAAGTTGTGGCGGAGAAAATCAAAGCTGTATCTGGAGAGATCGAAGATATTCGGATAAAGCTTTTGGGAGACCCGGAGTTGGGCTGGCGGGGGATGCGCGCTTCAGTCAGAGGCCGTATTTTTATGACTGGAAGGGCTATAGGCGGATACACGGGTGCTCCTTCTGAAGACCAGGTCCAGCAGGTTAAAAAAGATACTGAGGAATTGATGACACTCATCGAGAGGATAAACAGGATCATTGAAGTGGAGGTTCCCGCTCTGAACAAGCTGATGAACGAGAACAACATCCCGCGGATTTTTGTCGGGGAGAAAATTAAGATCAAAGATTAATGAAATCCAGCGGCTGGCTCTGCTGGAGTTATCCAGATCGAAACCATAGAGAATAGAAAAAAGGAAAGATAGACGGAGATAAGACGGCTCCTCAGAGCTGGTAGAAGAGGTGTAGAGAGTCGTCGATTGTCAGGCCCTAGTGGATTTTTCTGGTTGAGCGGAATGAATGCGAAGAGGCCGCACTCATTTATTTATCAAACATTCAGAAAGCAAACCGTAGGAAAAGAAAGGTGATCAGAAAAAAGAAAAGCCTGTTGTTTTTTGTGCTGGCCATAGCGGTTATCATTTGGAGCTGCACGCCAGAATCGCCTGTCAGAGGCATTGAAGTGGAAGTGAGCTTTTCTGATATGCCGCTGACAGATAAATTGTACACCGAAATCCAGTACACTTGGAGGATGAAGAGTAATTTTAATAAAATTGACCAGAATTTAGTGGCGTTCGTCCACTTTTGGCATGGGAGCAACTTAATATTCCATGACAACCACCGGCCCGGGATTCCAGTTTCCACCTGGGAGCCGGATCAAGAATACAGCTACACACGGAGGATATATATTCCTCTTTTCATCGATGCGCTCGATCCTGAATTCAAAGGGACAGAAACTCTGAAGCTGTCCATCGGCCTCGCCTTCCCCGAGGATAAAGCCGGGAAACCGTTAAAAAAGGTCCTTGAAGTCAAGTTAAAGGTCTACCCTCCCCCTGAAAATACTCCTGAGGTTGTCTATGATGAAGGCTGGTTTGACTTTGAGATAGACCCGGAATCTTACCTCAAACGATGGAGATGGACCGCTAAAGAGGCCAGATGTGTCGTGGACAATCCTCATCGGGATGCCCTTCTGGTCATAAAGGGGGGGGTGGAGAAAGATGTTTTAAAAGATCAGAAAGTCATCTTCAGAATCAATGATCTTACCCTGGAAGAGTTCATTCCCGGAAGAGACCATTTCGAAAAATTCTACAGAATAGACAAAGAGATGCTCGGCGAGAAAGAACAATTTTCCCTGATTATCTCGACAGATAAGACATTTATTCCCGCCAGAGTCAATCCCGATACAAAGGATGAGCGAGAACTAGGGGTGAAGGTTTCCTTTATCTATTTCAGGTGAGTGTGGTTCGGAAGGTTTCTGGTCGTCTTGGCCGCTGGGTTGACGGCTTGATTCTCTGGGCCCTTTTCTTTTCTCTGGCTAGGGTTTCTTCCTTCTTACTACTCTCTTCGCATCTTCCATTGCTTTTTTGGCGACAGCTTCATCCCGCTGGGCTTTTTCGATTTGGAGGGATGTTTCGGCGATCTGCTTCTGGATACCATCTCTGTCACTCGTATCATCCATACTGTAGAACTCTTGCCACAGCCCTCGCAGCTTTACGGTCAAGAGTTGTGTGTATTCCCTCGCCTTATAGTAGTCAGCTTCGGCCTGTTCGACTGAAGATTGTCCCGGTTCCTGCCTGTCGATATTTGGATCCTGTTGGGCCGCTCCGCCTCGAGCGGGTTCGGCTTTGTCCATTTCTGAGGATTTTCCTGGTGGGGTTGGCGCGCGCTGAGGTACGACGATTCTGCTCGTGTCCAGGGCAGGTCTTTTTCTGACTTTTCCCAGATCCGCGTTGGTAACCACCACAGCTTTTAATCCTTTGAGCCTGGCTCTCCGTTCTCTCTCCTTCTTTGCGGCTTCAACGATACTCTGAGAAAACAATACAGAGGAAAGGAATAGGGGAAGAGAAATACCGATAATGATTTTTTTGAGTTTCATTTTTCCTTTTCTGTGATGTCTATTATATCTGGTATCTATCTTTGTGTCAATCCTGAGAGGCGAGGCTCCTTTCTGGCCTTAGGGTCGGCCCTTGAATCAAGGAGGATAGGAGGGTAAAGGAGAATATATGAATGCGGTGATTCAAGAACCGACCCAAATCAGTTTTATTCAGCATTATTTGCGTGCTCTATCTACAAGATAATTCCTATTGGTCCTGGAGTAAATCGCCTTTTAAGGGGATTTTAAGAGTGATTTTTTTTCTCGGTTTCTCACCCAAAAAGATGACCCGGTCTCATCAGTTAGGGGACGTTCCCCATATTGCTATTTTTCTGATTTAGAATTGGATGTCCGGGCAGATAATGTCTGGCCGTTTGAGCTTATTTCTACAGCCCCATGAATATCTGTACGGAAGACTTCGGCTCCCCAATATTTGTATCGTTCTAAGACCTCTTGATTGGGAAAACCATAGTAGTTGCCTTCACCCACTGAGATGACCACTATGCGCGGAGCGACACGTTCGAGAAAATCTTCTGAGCTTGACGAGCGGCTTCCATGGTGTGGGGATTTCAGCACCTGGCTTTTAATCTCTGAGAAGGATTCCAATATTTTTCTTTCAGAGTTGATGCCGATGTCTCCAGTAAGGAGAAATGAAGTCTCTCCGTAGCTGAGCCTGAGCACAAGAGAGTCGTCGTTGCGAATACTGGGAACGAACAATTCTCCCTGCTCAGGATGGAGAACCTCGATTTTCACGTTTCTTTCTTGATGTGTGTCGCCTCGAAAATGTCTTTTTGTCGCCGCTGATTTTGGAAGAATTCTTTTGAATTCTGTGTAATCTTCACTTTCTATGGGGCTGAAGGCTTCCCAGAATTCACGCACTTTAAAGTTCCTTGAAATTGCTTTTAAGCCATTCAAATGGTCAGGGTGGGCATGAGTAAGGACCAAATAATCAATTTTTTTTATTCCTTTTTTCCAGAGAAATGGAGAGACCACGTTTTCACCTATGTCGAATGTTCCTTCTGGAAATCCGCCTCCATCGATAAGCATTTTCTTTTTTCCAGGAAATTCGACCAGCGTTGACTCACCCTGTCCGACATCGATGAATGTGAACCTGAGGTTTTTGGATAATGAAGGAAAGGGATAAGTGATCAAGAGAGCAAAAAAGAAAGAGAAGAGAAGGATGAGGGCCGTTTTTTGTCTTCTGATCTTTTGGGGAAGAAGGAGTAGGTAAAGAAAAAGAAAATACCCGATGAGGGTGATGAGATGAGGCGTGGGGATTCTGTAGGATATGAAGGAAAAGCTGTCCAGGAGGTGTGAAGATTTGATGAGAAGACCGACGAGAAACTGAATGCCTTGAGCCAGGGCCTGGGACAGGAATGAGCTGATGAATGAGAGAGGGAGAAAGATATACCCCAATGCCATAATCAGGGCCACCAGAGGCAAAGCGGCGAAATTAAGGATGAGCGAGGAGAACGTCACCCTGTTGAAAGAGTTGACCACAAAAGGCAAGACTCCGAGTTGGGCTGTTAGGGAAAGAACGAATATTTCGCTGATTTTGAAGGGAATTCTGGGAAGACGTTTGATGATTCTGGGGAAGAAGAGAATGATTGTCAGAGTGGCGGAGAAAGTCAGCTGAAACCCGACATTAAAAAGACTGAAAGGATTGAGGAAGAGCAAGATAAAGGCGCTGATAGAGATGGTGTTAATGAGGTTGACATTCCTCCAGATGAGTTTTCCAAAGAGAAAGGCAAGCGTCATGATTGTGGCCCTGAACACGGAGGGCCTTCCCTCTACGAGGAAGGCATAAAACAGAAGAAAAATCATTAATGCCAGGTAGGAAGCTCGATTGGGAATCCTGAATAGTTTGAATAGAGAGAAAAGAAAGAAGGATAAAATAGCAATGTGAGCCCCGGATATGGCAAAGAGATGATAAATTCCTGATTTTTGGAGAGCCTGTGTGATAGAGGGGTCCATCCTGAACCTTTCTCCGAGAAGAAGGGCTTCGAGAACAGCTCCCTGAGAAGAGATTGGGTGTTCCTCGTCGGAGGCTGGAAAGTGACCCTCGATTTTCTCCTGAAGCTTTTGACGGAGA
This sequence comes from Candidatus Aminicenantota bacterium, assembly GCA_050116035.1. GTDB lineage: Bacteria > Acidobacteriota > Aminicenantia > Aminicenantales > Aminicenantaceae > SOIA01. Next base: position 17,880 of record JASFPJ010000019.1, read on the forward strand.
TGTGAGATGAGACGGAGGGGAGCGTATTTTTTTCCAGACTCTATTCTTTCAACGAGGAGAGGACTTTTGGTGGTGGCTCGCGCGTGAATATCCTGGCTTTTGAGATAAGCGGTCATAGAGTCTGTTTTGAAATTTCTGAAACCCTGATGAGGAAGGAGACGCGCAGAAACCTTGAGCCTGTCGTGGACAAAGAGATGAAGTGGAGAAGCGAATTCGTCTGAATGAGGCACGGTGACTCTGAGGTTCCCCTGGATATTCTTCTCTTCATTCTGATAAAAGACTTTGTCCACTTTTATAAAGAGGAGGTCCCTGTCTTGCCCGCGAGAGGGAGATTTATAAAGCCTGCCTGTAAAGTCGGCATAGGATGTGAGTTTTAATCGACGAAGAGAGTTTTTTTCGAAATTCCTGTCAACCAAAGCGTGCAGGCATGCGCCCCATAGGAATGTCGTGAGGAGAATGAATACAAATGCCAATCTGTTTTTATGGATGAAGAAGAAGAGCCAGCTGCAGACAAGAGAGGCCAGTAGAGAAAGAAGCCAGCTGATTAAAGGAAGAGAAAGAATGGAGGAGAATAATATTCCAACGGCCAGGCACAAAGCGAGAAAGAGGAAGGGGAACGGCATGGCTTCAGAGGGTGATCGATTCATTGAATGTGCCGTAAGCTTCTTGCAAGAGAGAAGAAATTTCGCCCAGAGTGGCTTTGGCTTTAACTGCCTCTATGATGGGAGGCATGAGGTTTTCTTCGGATTCGACTGCCTTTCTCAAAGAGTCCAGCCGATGATTAACTTTTTGTTCCGACCGTTGTTTTTTGAGAAGGCGGAGCTTTTTGACTTGAGTGGTTTCGATTTTTTTAGGAGGAGAGTAGAGATTAAATTGAATTTTTTCTTCCTTATTCTTGTATCTATTGAGTCCAACGATAATCTGATTTTTGTCTTCTACCTGTTTTTGATATCTGTATGCACTCTCTTGGATTTCTCTCTGAA
>JASFPJ010000020.1:0-18815 GCA_050116035.1 Candidatus Aminicenantota bacterium
ATTTTCACAAATTCGTATTCGTTAAACTCCGGCCCACAGAAATCCCCCAATCCATCGAGTACGTGAGGACAGTCTGCGCCAAATATTCCCCTCATTTTCCGTTTAAATACAGATTCGTGGATGACCATTACAGCAATATGTACATCTATGAACGGTATGTGGGGCGAATCTCGAACTATTTCACCTTTCTGGCCGTATTCATTGCCTGCTTGGGTCTTTTCGGATTGGCCTCTTTCATGGCCGAGCAGAGGACAAAAGAAATCGGTGTCCGCAAAGTTCTGGGTGCTTCTGTCCCTGGAATCATCGTGCTGCTGACCAAGGAGTTCTCCAAGTGGGTCATCATTGCGAACGTCATTGCCTGGCCGGTAGCTTACATCGCTATGAACAAATGGCTGAACAATTACTCTTACCGCATCCCCATTTTCTGGTGGATATTCATCGCGGCCGGAGCCGCGGCTCTGGGGATTGCCTCTCTGACTGTGAGTTATCAAGCTGTCAGAGCCGCACGAGCCAATCCTGTCGATGCTCTCCGTTATGAGTAAAAGAAGAAGCCAGATTATCAATGGACTTACGCCTTCAGCCTTTAGTCTGGATGTGGTTTTCACTTAGGTGCGGATACTGATACCGAAATACCGCCAAGGAAGAATTTTTTGCCAGATGGAGATTCTTGAGTCACATTTGTCCATATGGCAATTGACTTTGGCTGAAAAATAAGTATAAGAGAAATCATCCTTAAAATTATCATGAAAGGAGGGGAGTCATGAAAATTTCTTTTGCAGGATTATTGGCACTTATTTTTGTGAGTCCGATCATTCTTTCCTTCTGCAAGAGCGCGACACCCACATTTGGCGATGACCTCGCATTCCTCAAAAAGTACACCAAAGCGTTTATCCTCTCCGATGAGTCCGGTCAAAAACAGGTGGCGGTTGTTCCTGAGTATCAAGCCCGGGTGATGACCAGCACTGCAGATGGCGAGGCGGGCATCAGCTTTGGCTGGGTCAACCGTGAACTTATTGCCTCCGGGCAAAAACAGCCGCACATTAATGTCTACGGAGGAGAGGACCGCTTCTGGTTAGGTCCTGAAGGCGGTCAGTACTCGATCTTCTTCAAGAAAGGCGATCCCTTTGACCTCGATCACTGGCAGACTCCATCCTGGATCGACACAGAGCCGTACGATGTCGTGAGTCAAAGCCAGGACCGCGCCGCATTCAGCTGTAAGTTCCAGCTGACGAATTACTCCGGGACACAACTCGACCTTGAGGTCATGCGTGAAATCCGCTTATTGAGTGATGCGGATGTTGAGAGAGAGTTGGGATTGGCGATAGAGTCAGCCGTTAAATCCGTGGCTTTCGAGACGGTCAATGTAATAAAGAATACTGGCTCGAATCCCTGGGAGAAGGAAACCGGATTGCTCTCCATCTGGATCCTGGGGATGTTCAATGCCTCTCCGGCAACAACTGTAGCCATTCCTTTTGTCGAGGGCGACGAGAAGGCGTTAGGCCCGATCGTCAATGACACTTATTTTGGCAAGGTGCCTGCAGAGCGTCTGGTTGTGAAAGATAATGTGATGTTCTTCGCTGCAGATGCCAATTACCGGAGTAAGATTGGTGTATTGCCGAGCCGATCAAAGCCGGTGATGGGAAGTTACGATGCTGTCAATCGCGTTCTGACAGTTGTTCAATTCACCCTGCCCAAGGGAGTCACCGATTATGTCAACTCGATGTGGGAGATCCAGGAGGAGCCATATGGGGGTGATGCGGTGAACAGCTATAACGATGGCCCTCCTGAGCCTGGCGCATCTCAGCTCGGGAGGTTTTATGAGCTTGAGACATCCTCTCCGGCTCTGGCTCTGCAGTCAGGCGAAACCGGAAAGCACATCCATCGCACATACCATTTCCAGGGTTCAGAATCTGACCTCGATGTCATTGTCCAAAAGACCTTAGGTGTAAGTATCGAAGAGATAAAATCAGCGTTGAAAAAGTAGTTTTTTTGACTCGATCTATATTTTTCCTTTTGGACAGAGTTGTCTCTCACTTTTATCAGGAGCTTCATTTTTTTCTTTCCGTTTCTGTTTTTGAGAGGCTGAAGTCTTGTCATTCAGTTTGATTTGAATTATCTTCTAGAGAATGCGCGAATCGGTTGTTACAGTCGAAGGATTGACAAAGGTCTTCAAGACACTGAGGGCTGTGGATAATGTTTCTTTCAGTATCTTTCCTGGCGAGATACTTGGCCTTCTGGGACCCAACGGGGCAGGCAAGACCACTATCATCCACATGCTTCTCGATCTGACAACACCCACCTCGGGCGACATCCAGATCTTTGGACTGGATCTGAAAAAACACAGAGGAGATATCGTTCAGGATGTCAACTTTTCCTCTTCCTACGTTTCCATGCCCAATTCCCTGACCGTGAAAGAGAGCCTAAAGGTTTTTGCCCGGCTCTACAAAATAAAGAATGGAGAAAAAAGAATCCATGAACTTCTGGAGGCTTTTGAGATAGCCGGGATCAAAGATAAGCTGGTGAGACACCTCTCTTCCGGACAGCAGTCACGGTTGAACCTGGCCAAAGCGTTGATCAACGACCCTAAAGTCCTCTTCCTCGATGAGCCCACAGCGAGTTTGGATCCCGATATTGCCGATAAAACCAGAACTCTTCTGAAATCGATAAAAAAGGAGAAGAATATTTCCATTCTTTACACATCTCACAACATGAAGGAGATGGAGGAGATGTCTGACCGGATCATCTTCCTCCACAAAGGGCAGATTATCGCTGAAGGCAAGCCTAAGGAAGTCATCCACCGCTTTGGAAGAGCCAACCTGGAGGAAGTCTTTTTAAAAGTCGCAAGGGAGGAAGAAGCTTGAGGTTCCACAGGATAGCGGCCCTGTTCATGCGGAATATCTATCTTTACAGGAGGAGCCTTCCCCGGCTCATGGAAATCATTTATTGGCCCTTGCTGGACCTTCTTGTCTGGGGATTCATCACTGTTTATCTGGCTCAGTACAGACAGAACCTGCCCGGGTTTGTCACCTTTTTCATCGGAGCCTTGATCCTCTGGGATATTCTTTTCCGCTCCTCCCAGGGTATTTCCGTTTCTTTCCTTGAAGATGTGTGGGCGAAAAACCTGCTCAATCTCTTTGCCAGTCCTTTATCTTATGCCGAATACATTTTTGCGCTCATGCTGGTCAGCGTGGTCAAACTGGTCACAGTGGCCTCGATCATGGCCGTGCTGGCCTGGCTCCTTTATTCGTTCAACATCTTCTTGATCGGCATTTCCCTTATTCCGTTTGTCCTCAACCTTATAGTCATGGGCTGGGCCATTGGAATCATCACCAATGCGCTTATCCTGAGGTTTGGGCAGGAAGCTGAAGTCCTGGCATGGGCACTTGGATTTTTCTTTATGCCTGTCTCTGCTGTCTTCTATCCCGTTTCCGTTCTTCCTCTGTTTCTCAGAACCATTGCCCATTTTGTACCAGCCTCACACGTATTCGAAGGGATGAGAGGAGTCATTTCCAGCGGCGTTTTTCCTCTAGAAGAGCTGATCTGGTCCTCTGGCCTCAACGCCGTTTACATCCTTGGGGCTTTCTTGTTTTTCCGCTGGAATTTTATCGTAGTCAAGCGAAAAGGTCTCTTGGTCAGGATTGGAGAATAAAGCTATTTTAAGAAGTATCACCCGCCCGCTGATAATAAGAGGCGCTAAAGATCAGACTGAGTGCATCGAAAACACGCAGGCTTTGTCCCATTGAAGATGCTCAAACAATCTTATGTTTAAACACTATCTCGTGAGTTCTATTGATAAAGGATCACGGTTTTGATGATTTTCTTGAACTCCATAGAATAAAATAATATATTAGGGTATTATTGTTCTCCGCTGAATCCGTTTACCAACTCCAAGGAGCAAGGAAGGCAGGGGAGTTGTCTCGGAGTCGAAAAGCGGAAATAATTTAAATTTATCTATCATACTTCAGTTTGCAAAGGAGGAAATTGAGATGAATGCCATAATTAACATTCCTACTCCATTTAATGAGCCTGTTTTTAGTTTTGCACCGGGCTCACCGGAAAAAAAGGCTTTGAAGAAACAACTGGAGAAGATGCTGGGAGAGGAGATCGAGATTCCTTTGATCATCGGAGGGAAAGAGGTTAAAACAGGAGATTTTGCGGACTGCCGCTGCCCTCATGACCATCAACATCTTCTCGGCCGTTACCATAAGGCTGGTCCGAAAGAGCTGGATTTGGCTGTGAAGGAGGCAAAAAAAGCCTGGAAGGGTTGGTCGGAGATGAGCTGGACTTCACGGGCGGCCATATTTCTCCGCGCCGCAGAACTTCTTGCTACAAAATACCGCGACATTCTCAACGCATCGACCATGCTCGGGCAATCCAAGACGGCACATCAAGCGGAAATAGACTCTGCCTGTGAGTTGATCGATTTCTACCGCTTCAATCCCTACTACATGAGTCAGATCTACGCGCAGCAGCCAGATTCTTCTGCCGAGACGTGGAATTATATGGAATACCGGGCGTTAGAAGGTTTTGTTTTTGCTGTGACTCCTTTCAATTTCACATCGATTGCGGGAAACCTTCCCACGTCACCAGCCATGATGGGAAACACGGTCCTCTGGAAACCCGCTTCTTCTGCCGTCTACTCGGCCTATTTTCTTGCATTGTTGTGGAAGGAAGCCGGTCTGCCTGATGGAGTGATTAACTTCATTCCTGGCCCCGGACGATATATCGGAGATCCGGTCTTGGAGAAGCCAGAGTTAGCCGGCGTTCATTTCACCGGGAGCACTTCTGTTTTTCAGGGAATGTGGAAGACTATCGGCGCCAACTTGATGAAGTACAAAAGCTATCCCCGCATCGTTGGAGAGACTGGTGGGAAAGATTTTGTCTTCGTCCATGCGTCTGCTGATCCTCAGGCTGTGGTCATTGCTCTGGTCCGTGGCGCTTTCGAGTACCAGGGCCAGAAATGCTCTGCGGCCAGCCGTGCCTACATCCCTTCCAACCTCTGGCCATCTATAAGAGATGGACTGTTGAAAGAAGTTAAATCCATTAAAATGGGCGACATCACGGATTTCACGAATTTCATCGGAGCGGTCATCGATAAGCCTGCGTTCGACAGCATTGTGGAATACATTGAGTATGCGAAAAAGTCGAAGGAGGCTGAGATTATTCAAGGCGGAGCCTACGATGACTCTAAGGGATATTTCATCGAACCCACCTTGGTCGAGGTCACGAATCCCAAACACAAGTTAATGGAGGAGGAGATATTCGGACCGGTTCTCACCATCTATGTTTATCCCGAGGCCAAATACAAAGAAATCCTGAAAGTTTGCGACAGCACTTCCCCTTACGGTCTGACAGGCTCGATCTTTGCCAATGACCGGGCGGCAGTCGACGAGGCCTTTGTGGCTCTCCGTCATGCCGCCGGAAACTTCTACATCAACGACAAACCCACTGGTGCTGTTGTCAGTCAGCAGCCTTTCGGCGGAGCCAGAGGTTCTGGAACAAACGATAAAGCCGGTTCTTATCTGAACCTCCTGCGCTGGACAAGCGCGCGGGCCGTGAAGGAAAACCTGAATCCTCCCAAGGATTACCGTTATCCTTTCATGCAGGAAAAATAACACAAAGAGAAACTCATAAAGGAGTGACGAATGAAAAAGATTCTGGATAAATTAAACATCAAAGATGTGAATATCGGGGCCTGTTCAGGCGAGAAGGCCTGGTTTGAAGATCCAAAAGGTCAGGAGCTTGTTTCCTATAATCCGGCCACAGGAGAACCGATCGCTAAAGTCATCCAGGCCACAGACAAAACGTACGAACAGGTCATCGATCAGGCTGTTCAGGGATTCAAAACGTGGCGCATGACTCCAGCTCCAAAGCGCGGATTGGTCGTCAGAGACCTGGGAGAAGCTCTCAGAGAATTGAAGGAACCGCTGGGTGAGCTGGTGACACTGGAAATGGGGAAGATCAGAGCCGAAGGTATTGGGGAAGTTCAAGAGATGATCGACATCTGTGACTTTGCCGTGGGTCTTTCCCGTCAGCTCTACGGTTTGTCCATGCACTCTGAACGTCCCGCGCACAGGATGTTCGAGCAATGGCATCCATTGGGAGCTATCGGGGTTATCTCCGCGTTTAACTTTCCCGTGGCTGTCTGGTCCTGGAATGCGGCCATTGCCGCGGTCTGCGGAGACCCGGTTGTCTGGAAGCCTTCATCGGATACGCCGTTAACCGCTGTGGCTGTCCAGCATGTGTGTAACAGAGTCATGGCCGATCACGGGCTTCAGGGGATCTTTAACATCACTATCGGCCGCGGTGCCGTTGTGGGCGAGAGGATGATCAATGATGATCAGATACCCCTGATCTCTTTCACAGGCTCAACCCAGATGGGCCGCAGAGTTTCAGAGGCCGTGGCTAAGCGGTTTGGAAGAACGATCCTTGAACTCGGCGGAAACAACGCCGTCATCGTTGCCGAGGATGCCGATTTAGACATGGCTATTCGCACGATTCTCTTCGGAGCGGTGGGAACCGCTGGCCAGCGCTGCACCACTACACGGCGCATCATCATGCACAAATCAATCGCATCCGAACTGACAGAGAGGATCATTCAGGGTTACAAGCAGGTGAATATCGGAAATCCACTGGAAGAAGGAATTCTCATGGGCCCACTGGTGACAAAAGCAGCGGTGGAGGATATGATGGCCGCTCTGGATAAGGCCAAAGAGCAGAGTGGAGATGTTGTTTATGGCGGGAATCGCCTTGAGAAATTGGGCGAGCAGTTTGTCGAGCCGACTATCGTCAAGATGCCAGCACAGACGGAAATCGTTCATAATGAGACTTTTGCCCCGATCCTGTACCTCATGGAGTACGGAGATATCGAGGAAGCTATCCAGCTTCATAACGAAGTGCCGCAGGGCCTTTCAAGTGCGATATTCACAACAAATTTATTGACAGCGGAAAAATTCCTCTCCCATGAAGGCTCGGACTGTGGGATTGCCAATGTCAATATCGGAACATCAGGAGCTGAAATCGGAGGCGCTTTTGGCGGCGAAAAGGAGACTGGAGGCGGAAGAGAGTCAGGCTCGGATGCCTGGAAAGCATACATGCGCCGTCAGACGAATACTGTCAACTGGTCGAAAGAGCTCCCGCTGGCCCAGGGTATAAAATTTGGAGAATGATGCACTTCAAGGTCTCGCTGGACACTCCCGTCGAAGAACTTGTTGAACAGTTTCCTGAAGCCGTCGGTTTTCTTTCGCGCCGCGGGGTCAGATGCATCAGATGCGGAGAGCCCTTGTGGTGCACAGTGGGAGAGCTTTTATACGAGGATGGGATTGAGAATCCTCAAATCCTCATCGATGAATTGAACGAACATATCGTAAAGAAAAAAGAGCAAGAAGGAGCTTTGGAATAATCTCTCCTTGAAAAGAGTCAGAACTTTCTGTTCCTCTGTACGTATTTTCTTATGAGAGTTTCCCCGCAGGGGGTTTCCTCAACAGGAGAATCTAGATGACCAAGAAACTTTACCGTTCTCAGGCCCAGAAAATGATCGGAGGAGTCTGCGCTGGCCTGGCGGAGTATTTCGACCTTGACGTCAACATTATGCGGCTCTTATTCATAGCCTTGACTCTGCTCACAGCCATACTGCCCATGTTGATTTTCTACATCATTGCCTGGCTCATTGTTCCTGTAGAGGAGGAGGTCAAGAAAAAAAAGACTGGTTGAGACTTCATTCCCATCGAATTTTTCATACAGAATTCAAAAAAGTATTTGACTCCACCTGCCCCTGAGACTAATTCATTGACTTATCCCTTAATATTCGTTATTTTTTAGACTTCCTGAATTCGCTTCATCTCGAATCGCGGGTCTCAGATAATGTCAGACACAGAACAGATACTCTTCAATCACATTGCTGTCGAAGGTGTAATCATGTCCGGTAAGCAAAAACTGGCTGATATCCTGGCGCAGAGAATCGGCGGAAAGGTTGTTTTAGACAGCGTGGATAATCCTTATCTCAGAGATTTTTACAATGAAAAAGAAGGGGCGGCTTTCCTCACCCAGCTTGTTTTTCTGGTGAGTCGGTACCATCAGCAGATGAGGCTCATGCAGCGGGATTTGTTCGAGGAAAGAATCATCTGCGATTATTTGTTCGAGAAGGATAAAATATACGCCTATCAAACTCTCACGGATGATGAGCTCATTGTGTATGAGAGAATATACAGCATATTTGAAGAAAGAGTGGCCAAACCTGACCTGGTCATTTATCTCCAGATTTCTCTGCCGACGCTGTTGAAAAGGATTGCTCAGGAAGGAAGCCCACTCGAGAAAAATATATCAGAGAAATATTTGGAGGACATTCTTGAAGCGTATGATTATTTTTTCTTTAACTATCAGGCAGCGCCTCTTCTTGCGATCAAGGCCGATAACTTGGATTTCAATAGAGAAGAAGATATAATGGATTTGGTGGCAAAGATCAAACAAATGAAGAAGAGTCCACTCTACTATGTGCCTCTAGGCAAAGAGAATAAGAATTCGAAGAAATTGAAATAGATTAAAGACCATTCTTTAAAGACAGCCGTGTTGAGAGATTTTTAAGACTTTACCTCAATCTCGGTGTTAAAGACGAGATGGGGAGAAAGGAATAAACATGTCTGATGAAATACCCAGAAAAGTGACCATTCCCTCCCTTCAGGCCAAGAAAGACAGGAATGAAAAAATTGTGGCCATCACTGCCTATGATTTTCCCGTGGCAAAGATTGTGGATGCCAGTGGAATCGACTTGATTCTGGTGGGGGATTCGCTAGGGATGGTGGTTTTAGGTTATGAAAACACCATTCCTGTGACCATGGAGGAGATGATTCACCACACCAAACCTGTTGCACGTGCGGCAAAGAAAGCTCTGGTTGTGGGGGATATGCCTTATTTTTCCTTCCACTTATCCGACGAAGAAACGGTTTATAATGCCTCTCTGTTCTTGAAAGAAGCCGGGGCTCATGCGGTTAAAATCGAGGGAGCCTCAAAGAGAAGACTCAAATTGATTGAAACTCTTATCGAGGTAGAGATTCCGGTTATGGGTCATGTCGGATTGACTCCTCAGTCCATCCTTCATTTCGGGAAGTTTAAGGTAAAAGGGAAAGGAGTCGATGAGGCCGAAAGGATTATCCAGGGTGCCTTGAATCTTGAAAAAGCCGGCGTCTTTTCCGTGGTTCTGGAATGCATTCCCATGGAGCTGGCCAGGCTCATCACAGAAAAGCTGACAGTCCCCACGATCGGGATTGGAGCGGGCCCTTTTTGTGATGGTCAGATCCTTGTTTTTCATGATCTAGTGGGTTATTCAAACGGTTACCTTCCAAAATTCGTCAAGAAGTACGCGGATATTCATGAACTCATCGATCAAGCTGTCCAGGAATACGTGAATGATGTCAAAAAAGGCAATTTTCCGGATGACGACCACTCATACCATCTCAAGCCTGAACTGCTTCAAAAGATCATTGAAAGAGACACTGGGACATCTGGAAAGAAGAAAAAGAAATAAGAGAGTGAAAAGTAGAAAAAGAGACAGGAAGAGAAGATTGTAAATAATCCAAACCAATGAAAACAATCACAAAAGCCCAAGAAATGCACGATACTGTGAAGAAAGAGAAGTCTTATGGCAAAAGCATTGGATTTGTGCCTACGATGGGATTTCTCCATGAAGGACACCTCAGTCTAGTGAGAGAATCCGTGCAGCGGGCAGATGTGACTGTTGTCAGTATTTATGTCAACCCAGCCCAGTTCGGTCCGAAAGAGGACTTTATGAAGTATCCTCGGGATATCAATCGCGATACAGAGATATTAGAGGCTGAAGGGGTGGATTATGTATTCTCTCCGGGTAATGATGAAATCTATCCCGAGGGATACACAACCTATGTCGAAGTTCATGGCCTGCAGGATAAGCTCTGCGGCCGATCACGCCCCGGCCATTTCCGCGGCGTATGCACGGTGGTGCTGAAGCTCTTCAATATAGTTGAATCTGATTTTGCTTATTTCGGCCAGAAGGATGCCCAACAGGCGATTATCCTCAAGAGGATGGTCCAGGACCTTAATCTAAGAGTGAAGATTGAAGTCCTGCCCATAGTGAGGGAAGAGGATGGCCTGGCTCTCAGTTCCCGCAACACCTACTTGGATAAGGAAGAAAGAAAGGCGGCTCGCATTCTGTCTCAGAGTCTGGAGGAGGCTCAGGAGATGGTCAAGAATGGAGAGCAGGATTCAGGTAAGATTATCCGCCGGATGAAAGAAATGATCGCTCAGGAGCCGCGGGCTAGGATAGACTATGTGGAGATTGTGGACATGGAGAACCTGGATTCTGTAAAAAAGATTGAAAATGAGGTCCTGGCTGCCCTGGCAGTTTTCATCGGAAAGGTCAGGCTGATCGATAATACAATTCTCAATAGGAAGGAGTAATTCACGATGAAGAGAACAATGCTCAAAGCAAAAATTCAGAAACTTACGGTCACAGAAACCAATCTGGAGTATGAAGGAAGCCTTATGCTGGATGAGGATCTGATGAAGAGCGCAGATATGAAGCCTTTCGAACAGGTGCATGTCTACAATATTACCAATGGGGAAAGGTTTTCCACCTATTTGATCAAAGGAGTCAGGGATTCAGGTATTGTCGGTATCAATGGAGCCGCCGTCCACAAGGCAAAAGAAGGAGACAAACTGATCGTGGCGTCCTATGTTTTGTTAGAAGAAGAAGAGATCGATTATTTTATGCCGAAAATTTTAATCGTTGGAGAAAACAACAAGATCAAGATAATAAAATAGATAAAAAAGGAGAAAAAAAGGGGACAGGCTACTTTTTTAGAGAAGAGGGACAGTCCCTATCTTCCTTAACAAAAGGACTGAAAGGGACAATCCCTGAAAAAAGTAGCCTGCCCCTTTTTTTACAGTAATTGGGTGATATTTTTAGGATGTCATTGCGAGCGGAGCGTGGCAATCTCGTTGAGAAAAACCATTTTATTACAAGAATGAAGATTTCCTTTTTATGAGATTGCCACGCTCCGCTCGCAATGACACTTTTATCCTCTGTATCATTAATAAAAGTGTTATTTAATTACTGAGTATAAACAACAGGCTGATTTTTTCTAAGTTTATTATTTCAACGCCCATTCTTTGAGCACTTCGTACTCGACTTCGCCGCAGATGACGTCGTTAGTCTCCGTGTCAAAAAAAGTAGGTGTCCTGAGCTGGCCTCCACATTTAGGAGCGATAACGTCTTTGAAGGAGCGCATAAGGTCTGCGTTTTCCTCATTGTGCCAGATTTCGAGCTTTTCTATCTCGACTCCTTCTTCTTCAATCAACCTGTCCACCAGGGGCATCATATGCCTGCAGTGGGGGCATTCTCTCGCCCAGAACATTATCTTTTTTTTCATTCTATTTTCTCCTTACAAAAAGCCCACACCAGCACTCTCCTTTCTCTCTGTAGGTGTCGTGAGCGAGGAAGTTGCAGGGGCAGACAAGTTTTAGATCCTCTTCAAAATCTTTGGTGATCAGCCTGCAGGGACAATACTTGAGACCCTGATTTTTCTCATTATTGAATATTCCTTCCAGGAGCATGTTGACTTTTTCCCTGTCAGGATTCACCTCAAACTCGTTTTTTTCCGCGAATTTTTCAATCGCTTCCCGGAATCTGTCTTTGTCGAAATCGACCTTCTCTTTTTTGGTAATACATGTAATTTCGGCTTCAGCGGAGGAGGTTTCAATATAAGCGTTTTTTACCTGGCAGGTGGGACATATCGTCGGGGGTTTGATTCCGTAATGAATGTCATTGCAAACAAAACATCGCCAATATTTTTTCATTTCTCATATTCACTTGTTTATTCACAAACAGCCAAATGGAATAATGGAATTATCCCATCTTCGCCATTTCCTGTTCCATCTCCGACTTTCTTGTGCAGTAATAGCCATTTTTCAGGCTCATCTGCATGTAGACAGGACATTTGGGACAGATGCATCCTTTTTCCTCAGTAATAATTTTGCTTTTCCCGACCAGAGGGTGGCAGAAGCCGAGTTCTGTTTCTTCAGGCACATAGGATGGGCAGGATTTGCAGATGCACATGGTCTTGACCATGGACACCTTCTCTTCAAATTCGGCAATCTGAGCATCCGCCTCTTCTGCGGTCATGCTTTTCTTCTCCATCAGCAGTTTCTTGATTACATCTTTCTGGCTCATCTCTTCTTTGGCGGCTTGAGCTGCGGCCGGTTCTTCAGCCGGAGCTTCTCCTTTTTTGCAGGATGTCAGCCCAAAATAGGCCATCATGAGTCCTAAAAGGCCGCATCCGCTCTTCCCGAAGAAATCCCTTCTATTCATGAATCCCTCCTTCTCTGTATTAAAATCTATTTAATACGGGAAAATCATCCACTTGTCAAATAGGGAGAATGAGATCAGGGCTCGACATTGGACATTATTCGGGATCTTTCCTTGATGGAGTCGATGTTAAGAACTGAGTTCCTGGGATAAAGCTCTGAATTTTAAAAGACTGATTATGCCTGATTCCAATTTTTGAATGTCTAATGTCGAGCCCTGACCCCTACAGGGTTTTCAAGTAGGCGAGAAGGTCGGCTGTTTCCTGGTCGGATAGAGAAGGAAAAGCGGGCATAACGCGAAATGGCTTTTTGAGCTGGAGCAAGATGTTCTCGACAGTGGCTGGGCGCATGCTGGCAGGAAGTCCATCTCGTTTCAACAAATTTTTAAGGCTGGGACCGTTCCTGGATTCTTCTCTATCCGGAAAGTGGCAGGAAGCGCATTGGCTGTTGAAAAGTGCCCTCCCGTTTTCTATTACTCCTGGAGAAGAAGGGAGGTGAGGTGGGGATGTTTGTGCAGCCTCCTGCGGCGAAAAGGCCGTTCTCAACAGGAAATAAGCGGCTGAGGTGCTGAAGACAACAAAACACAAGGTGAACACCATCAATCCCATGACAGGCGCGAACTTGAGGAACTGCTTGAAGAAGCGAATGATAGCAATCTTCAGCAGGAAGAGGACGAGTAAGGCCAAAGCCAGAACTCCATGGAAGACGGCCCGTGTGGAGAGGCTGTCCCCAGTCATCACCCAATATCTCATCCCCAGATAGCTGTTGACTAGGAGAAGCACTGCGAAAATAATGCCAGAGGTTTTATGCAGCTTTCTTAAAAATTCCGGACTCGATTTCCGTTTTGTTCTCCCCATAAGCGAGAGCATACTGATGAGTGAGACCAAGCCGGCTGTGAGGATGGCCATAGCGATGATGGATTTAACCATAAATAAAGACATGAGTTTCTCTTCTTTATTAATCCAGACGGTAGTTTGGAGCCTCCTTTGTGATGATCACATCATGAACGTGACTTTCTCTGACCCCTGCACCTGAAATTTTTATGAATTTTGCTTTTTTCTGTAGGTTTTTGATAGTTTTACACCCGGCATACCCCATTCCCGCTTTAAGCCCCTCCACCATCATTTGAATGATATGAGTCACACTCCCTTTATAAGGAACGCGACCCTCGATTCCTTCAGGAGCAATCTTATCATCGCTTGTGAGAGTGTCCTGGAAGTATCGATCACGGCTGCCCTGTTTCATGGCTTCAATCGAACCCATGCCTCGATAGGTCTTGTAGGAACGGCCCTGATAGATGATCACCTCACCCGGCGATTCTTCTGTTCCGGCGAGGACATTGCCGAGCATGACGGAGCTGGCGCCGGCCACGAACGCTTTGGTGATGTCTCCGGAATACTTGATTCCTCCATCTGCTATGAGAGGAATTCCGGCTGACTGGGTGACTTTAAACACGTCTGAAATGGCTGTGATTTGAGGGATTCCCGCGCCGGTGACCACCCGGGTTGTACAGATCGAGCCAGGTCCGACTCCTACCTTCACGGCGTCAATTCCAAGCTCGACGAGTTCCTTGGCTGCTTCGGTTGTTCCGATGTTTCCGGCGATAAGCTCTTGTTTGGGGAATTCCTTTTTCAGCATCTTGACTGTGTCCAGGACTCTCTGGGAATGGCCGTGGGCTGTATCGATGACCAGAACATCGAGCTTGGCTTCCATTAAAGCTTTCACTCTATCCAGTGTTTCTTCTCCCACACCGATGGCGGCCCCGACCCTTAAACGTCCAAAGTCGTCTTTAGCAGCCCGGGGATACTGGATTCTCTTGAGGACATCCTTATATGTGATCAATCCTTTCAGGCAGTAATTCTCATCCACCATCAGGATTTTTTCAATCTTATGCTTGTGAAAGAGTTTTTCCGCTTCTTCAAGAGAGGTGCCTAAGGGAACGGTGATTAAATCCTTGGTCATGATTTTTTCTATAGTCAGGTTGAGGCGCGTTTCGAATCGAATGTCCCGGTTGGTGAGTATCCCGACTAATTTATTCTTTTCATCCGTTATCGGAAGCCCTGAGATTTTGTATCTTTCCATCACTTCCTGGGCTTCAAAGATTTTGTTTTGGGGCCTCATCGTGATTGGATTAACGATCATCCCACTTTCATGGCGCTTGACTTTGTCCACCTCTTCAGCCTGTTTATCCAAGGACATGTTTCGGTGGATGATTCCGATTCCACCCTGTTGAGCCAGGGCAATCGCCATTTTTGATTCCGTAACAGTATCCATAGCTGAGCTGACGAGGGGGATATTGAGGCCGATGTTCCGGCTGAATTGTGTCGAGACATCCGCCTGGGCTGGGATCACATCAGATTTCGCGGGGAGAACGAGAACATCGTCAAAAGTCAGTCCTTCTTTTATTTTTTGATCTAACATTTTATCCACCTCATTTTTTCTTTTTTTTCTTTTTTCTCTTTTTGGGAATCATGGATCTTGCCTTCTTGGCTCTTGATGTGGCAGAGCCCTGAGGACGCTGGTAGTAAAGAGGCTGCTCTTTTCTCTCTGGAATTTCTTCTTCTTTCACAGGTTGGAGGAGGAAAAGGTAGCGAATGGTCTCTTCCTCGATTCTGTCCATCATGGACTGGAACATATCATAGCTTTCTCTTTTGTATTCCACCAGAGGATCTCTTTGGCCGTATCCTCTCAGGCCAATCCCTTCCTTGAGATGGTCCATGGCGAGCAGATGGTCTTTCCACTGGGAGTCTGTGAGCTGGAGCATGATGACTCTCTCGAATTCCCTCATGCGTTCCTCACCGAGGATCTGTTCTTTTTCTGCGTAGCCATCTTTCAGGGCTTTTGTAACCTTCTCTTTCAATTCATCATAGTTGATAGTATCCCAATCGATGCCGAACTCTTCGACGTCCAGGCCGAATTGGGAGGCGATTCCTTTTCTGAAACCTTCTGTATCCCAATCGTCAGGAGATTTGTCTTTGTTTGTGTGGTTTTCCATCATCCATTCGACAAGGGTTCCGATCAGCTCCTGGATGAATTCTTTCATGTTTTTGCCGTGCAGGATTTCTCTTCTTTGTTTGTAGATAGATTCCCGCTGCTTGTTCATCACATCGTCGTATTCCAGGAGATGTTTCCGGATAGAAAAGTTCTGGCCTTCCACCTGTTTCTGGGCTCTCTCGATGGCTTTGCTCACCATGCCGTGTTCGATAGGGACTCCTTCAGACATTCCGATTCTCGCCATTATGCCGGAAATGCGGTCGCTTCCGAATATCCGCATCAGGTCGTCCTCCAAAGAGAGGTAGAACCGGGAAGAACCCGGATCTCCCTGCCTTCCGGCTCTCCCGCGGAGCTGGTTATCGATTCTTCTGGCTTCATGTCGTTCCGTACCGATGATATGGAGTCCGTTTTGCTCTATGACTTTTTTATTCTCCATCTGCGTGATGTTTGCCGCATCCGCCAGAGCTCGCTCCCAATCATCTTGAGTGGCTTTGGAGACGTCGATTCCTTTTTTCCTGAGCTGTTCAGTGGCCAAGAATTCTGGATTTCCTCCCAAAAGGATATCCACGCCCCGGCCAGCCATGTTTGTGGCGATGGTGACGGAACCCACCCTTCCGGCCTGGGCAATGATATTGGCTTCCATTTCGTGGTATTTGGCGTTGAGGACCACATGCTTGATGCCTTTTTTTCTCAGGAGCGAGCTCAGATGTTCTGAGTTTTCGATGGAAATCGTACCGACCAGGACTGGCCGTCCCTTCTCGTTGTTTTCAGTGATTTCTTGGACGACCGCATCCCACTTTTCCTTTTGAGTTCTGTATATCACATCGTGGTGTTCGTAACGGACAAGGGGTTTGTTGGTGGGGATTTCCACAACATCCAGTTTATATATGGATTGGAATTCTGTGGCTTCAGTGACGGCTGTTCCTGTCATTCCAGCCAGCTTGTCATACATCCTGAAATAATTCTGGAATGTGACTGATGCCAGAGTTTGATACTCCTCTTCAATCCGGACTTTTTCCTTTGCTTCAAGAGCCTGGTGCAGACCGTCGCTGTAGCGTCGTCCGGGCATGAGGCGGCCCGTGAATTCGTCTACGATGACCACCTTGCCTTCTTTGACCATGTAGTCCACATCTTTTTTGAATAGATGATGGGCTTTAAGGGATTGGTTGATGTGATGGACCAGGTCCATGTGGGCCAGGTCATACAGGTTGGGCACCTTGAGAAATTTTTCGGCTTCGCCAACGCCTTCTTCGGTCAGAGTCGTCGTCCGGGTCTTCTCGTCCACTTGGTAGTGTCTTTGACTGAGGCGGCGGATGAGATTATCCACCTTGTAGTAGAGCGAAGTCGATTCTTCTGTCGGGCCGGAGATAATGAGCGGAGTCCGGGCTTCATCGATGAGGATACTGTCGACCTCGTCCACGATGGCAAAGTTGTGCTCTCTCTGGGCAAGGTCGGAGAGTCGAAATTTCATGTTATCCCGCAGGTAGTCGAAACCGAATTCGTTATTCGTTCCATAGGTGATGTCTTTACGGTAGGCCTCAAATCTTTCCGTATCTCCCATATCATGCTGAATCGTCCCGACTTCAAGACCCAGAAAATTGTAGATGGGACCCATCCACTCTGTATCTCTTTTGGCCAGATAATCATTCACAGTGACGATGTGAACTCCCTTGCCATCAAGAGCGTTCAGATAAGCGGGGAGAGTGGCGACCAGGGTCTTTCCTTCCCCGGTTTTCATTTCGGCGATTTTTCCCTGATGGAGGACAACGCCGCCCATGAGCTGGACGTCGAAGTGACGCATATGGATGGTCCTTTTCCCCGCTTCTCGAACAACAGCAAAGGCTTCCAGGAGTATATCATCCAGTGAGGCTCCCTGGCTGATTTTTTCTTTGAATTCTGCTGTTTTGGCGCGGAGCTGGTCGTTGCTGAGTTTCTGAATTTGAGACTCAAGCTCATTTATGGCTGAGGCATAGGGCTGGAGTCTTTTCAGATCTCTTTCGTTTTTCGTACCGAAAATTTTTTGAACGAGCCATTTAAACATTTGAATAATTTGTAGCAGAAAGCCTGAGTCTTGTCAATTTAACACACATAAAAGGACGTCAAATGGAAAAAGGGAAAGGTGTACATGTTCATTAATTAAGCAACACTTTTATTAATGATACAGAAGATAAAAGTGTCATTACGAGCGAAGCGTGGCATAAGATGCAATTGTCATGCGAATGGAGTGAAGCAATCTCTTATGGAAGAAAATATTTCATCTAAAGGGATTGCCACGTCGCTTCGCTCCTCGCAATGACATGAAGGTAAGATTGCCACGCTTTGCTCGTAATGACATCTAAAAAATGTTAACAAATTACTGAGCACGTATAACAGGCTGGAATTCCCAAGAGATCAATTTTAAAACAAAGAAATCCGTCTTCCATCTGGTTGACAGCAAAAATAATATA
Organism: Candidatus Aminicenantota bacterium; assembly: GCA_050116035.1. Lineage (GTDB taxonomy): Bacteria > Acidobacteriota > Aminicenantia > Aminicenantales > Aminicenantaceae > SOIA01. The sequence goes on from JASFPJ010000020.1 coordinate 17,778, forward strand.
CTGTAGGTTAAATGGACTCAGGAATCAAAAAAGTATGTTTATAACGAAGATGTCGGTAAGAGCGCGAAAGATTCTCCTCATCATCCTTGTGTTTTTGGCTTTTTTTCTTATTTATCAGTTCTTTGTGAAAAAAGATATGACAGATTTTGGAGTTTGTTACACGGCAGGGAAAAGGATCGTGAAAGGCGAGATGCTCTACCAAATTTCAGATGGTCATCTCCAGTTCAAATATTTTCCTGCCTCGGCTGCGATTTTTTCTGTGTTGACTCTGTTCCCGTTTGAAATGGCAAAGATGTTGTGGTACTTCCTCGAGCTTACCCTTTTGTTCCTCTGTTTGACTATCTCCTATGATCTCCTTCCAGAAAAACACAAGAAAAGAGGATTTGTGGTGGCTCTGACCTTTTTGGTCTTGTTGAAATTCATTGGCCGGGAGATGGAGTTGGGGCAGATCAATGTATTGATGGCCTTTCTTCTAATAATGATGGTCAAAGCTCTAGTGGAGAGGAAGGATAAGCAGGCTGGTTTTCTCTGGGGATTTTCCTTGATTTTCAAGCCTTATGCTTTAGTGTTTCTCCCTTACTTCATCCTGAAGAAAAAAATAAAGGCAGTCGCTTCAGGGCTTGGAATTCTTATGGCGAGTTTTGTACTCCCTGTCTTTTTCTATGGTTTTGGGCAGAGTTTCTTTGTTTTGAAAGAATGGCAGCGAACATTATCTCTTTCCACGCCTTCATTACTTGACCATTATGACAACAGTTCTGTATTTGCCTTTTTTTTGAAAAATCTTCCAGCTGATAAAAATGAATGGGCATGGATTTTGAGCCTCTGCACGGCTCTACTCCTCGGCTTTTGTCTGTTGTGGATCATGGAATCTGGGAAGAAAAAAAGAGTGATACAACCAGTGGTTCTTGAGTCTTCATTTTTATTCATAATGATTCCATTTTTTTCTCCTCTCTCGTGGTACTACAATTACCTTTACGCCATTCTGGCCGTGGTTTTTCTCATAAATTTAATGGGTAAATTTCCGTCAGTCATGAAATA
>JASFPJ010000021.1:0-18715 GCA_050116035.1 Candidatus Aminicenantota bacterium
TCCGGTCATGGCTGCGTTTGCTGCAGGCGTTTCTATGAACATTCTGCCTTTGATCGAACCGGTTTTTGCGACTTCAACATTATCACTATCGAGATAGGTGATGCGAGAGAGTCCAGGAATACTAAACACTTTTTGAGCATAGGGTTTGATGAACTGGAGGCCGCTTGAGTTGGTGAAGAATTCTACGAGACCTCCTAATCCCATAGCCCAGAACATGTAAGCGGCTTGTGAACCGCCTTTCTGTCCGGTCTTGACCATCTCTGCACAAGCCGTGCTTTCCGGAAAAGGAAGCTCGGCATCTTCAACAAGAGTGCGGCGGACAAGGATGATGAGCAGAACTCCGAGGATTCCTCCGACGAGCATGAGCAGGGAAGATTTGAATAGGTCGAATTTTTCCCAAAGGGGCTGGCCTTCTATTCTAACAAGAAGAAAAGCAGGGATAGTGAAGATAGCCCCAGCTGCCAGGGCTTCTCCGACGGCTCCGGTGGTTCGAGCTAAATTTTCCTCAAGTATTGTTCCTTTTAAGGGGCGCAGCACGGCCATAGCGATGACAGCGGCCGGGAATGTGGCCGCGACTGTCATTCCGACAAGAAGACCTAAATAGGCATTCGCAGCGCCCAGGACAATGGCCATTATTATTCCCAGGAATATGGCCTTAAAAGATATTTCTTTCATGGATTGTTCGGGTGGAACATAAGGCTTGTAGGCTCCATCGCTCATGATAACCTCCTCATGTTGTTACTCGATGTTTTTTGATTATATATTTTTTACAGAAGAAAAAGTCAAGGAAAAATAAAATCAGTGTTGTTGAGATGAATTTTGAAAAAGGATTGGCTGGAATCAATTGGGGCCAGGCTTTGGCACAAGGATTTTTCAGGTGGCCTTGAAAGTGAGTTGGGTTCAGGCTTTGATTATAGTGATGTTAACTAGACAAGGGACAAACTTTAGTAACCTGTTTTAGAGATAAAGCCTGACCCCACAACTGATCTCAATGTCCTAGTTTCCAGGGTTTGGCCTCAATCCTCATTGATTTTTTTTATTTGCGTCTATTGGGAAATTGTGCTAAATAAATGCTGTACAAAGAGAGGCACTGAAATGAGTTTGATGAATTCCCTGAAAGACAGACTGCTTTGCGATTTAGCGATAGACCTGGGAACAGCGAATACATTAGTGTATCTGAAAGGAAAAGGAATTGTCGTCCAAGAGCCATCAATCGTAGTTGTCAACAAGCAATCGGGGAAAGTGGAAGCTGTCGGAACTCGGGCAAAGGATATGCTTGGAAAAACACCGGCTGACGTCTTGGCGATTAAACCTATGAGAGATGGTGTTATTGCAGATTTTGAGATGGCGGAAAAAATGCTTGATTATTTTATCAAGCAATCCACAAACAGCCGCATGTTTCTGGTGAGGCCTAGAATTGTCATAGGAATACCCACAGGAATTACTCAGGTGGAGAGGCGTGCCGTCAAGGATGTGGCTATGCGGGCCAAAGCTTCTGAAGTCTTTCTTGTGCAGCAACCAGTGGCGGCATCAGTCGGAGCCGACCTTCCCATTTCAGAGCCGACAGGAAACATGATCGTGGACATAGGCGGAGGAACGACCGATATCGCTGTCATCTCCATGAATGGAATCGTGTTTAACCATTCCATCAGAATAGCCGGAAACGAGATGGACGAAGCCATCATCCAATACCTTAAAAGGAAGTACAACCTGCTCATTGGAGAACGAAGTGCAGAGCAATTGAAAATTCAGATAGGCTCGGCTTATCCTTTGGATGAACCAGAGTCAATTGAGATAAAGGGAAGAGATCTAGGAGAGGGGATTCCGAAAACTCTTATCATAGATGACCAGGAAATCAGAGAAGCGCTTGAAGATGTCGTTTCGGCTATTATCGATGCCATCCGCGTTTCTCTTGAAAAGACCCCCCCTGAGCTTTCTGCTGATATAATTGACCGAGGCATTATCCTCACAGGAGGAGGTGCTCTCCTCAAGAATTTGGATAAGCGCATTAGAGAAGAAACCAAGTTGCCCGTTTTTATCACAGAAGATCCTTTGACGACAGTCGTCCTTGGTGCCGGCAAGTTGCTTGATGATTTAGACCTTTTAAAAAAGATTTCTCTAATTTAAGCCTTTTTTAGTTTTATGCCTCTTTTCCTAAAAGAAAGAAAAAACCTCACAATACTCATAGCTCTAATCTTTTTCCACTTCCTCTTGATCTCCATGCAAGTTCCCCTTGGTGAAGAAGCGAGTGTTTTTGAAAAGACAGTATTTTCAGTCTTTTCACCCATTCGGCATGGGATTCTTTCTTTTTTCAAGGGCATCGGGAATGTCTGGAAAAATTATTTTCATCTCAGGAATGTTCAGAATCAAAACGAAGAAATGAAAGAAGAGATTTTTTATCTCCGACAGGAAAACAATCTCCTCCGAAATGCCCTTCAGAGGTTCCAGAGCGAGAGGGAAATAGAGGAAAGCCTCTTAGCTTTGCATGAGAATATCTTGCCCGCTCAAGTTATCGGACTCGACCCGAGCAATTACTATAAATTTGTTATCATCAACAGAGGAACATTGGATGGGATTAAGAAAAACATGGTCGTTCTGGATAAAAACGGTAACTTAGTGGGACGAATCATTGATTCTATCTCACTCAAAGAAGCCCGGGTCCAGTTGATCACTGACAATGAAAGCGGAATCAGCGTGTTTACTCAAATGAAAAGAGTGCAGGGAATCCTTAAGGGGGATGGGAAAGGCCAATGCCTTATGCAGTATGTTCTTGCGACGACTACTCCTGAGGAAATATCTGAAGGTGAGGATGTCATCACATCAGGCTACGACCGGATTTACCCTTTAGGAATCAGAGTCGGCAGAATTCTCCTCATCGCATCGGATGCCTCACTCCATAAACACATTATTGTAGAACCCTATTTTGATTTTCGTTTTTTGGACCAGATCGCTGTCCTCATGGAAGATCCCAAGGAGTTATTCAAGGATTAATGGGGATGAGAGATTTTATACGAGTCGCTATCGGAATATTAGCTGCCTTTCTCTTCTATACAATTTTTAGCAGGATTTCTCCTTTTTTCCTTCTTTTATTTAATATGTTCAGTCTTGTCGTTTTCTATTTTGCCGTTGAAAAAGGGGAGATATTTGGCTCCTGCTTGGGGGCTGCCTGCGGTCTTCTCCAGGATTATTTCTCTTTTGGAGTCTACGGAGTCGCCGGGCTGGCGAAAACAATTTCTGGATTTCTGGCTGGGTACATTTCAAAAAAGATCGATGTCCAACCTCCGATACGCAGCTTCTTTTTTCTTCTCATCCTGCTCGGCTTTGAACTCGTTTTGTGGGCTCTGCTCTATTCTTTCATTATTCCGGAGACTCTGAATACAGGCGGTGGTTTGATACTGTTTCAGCCTTTAATCACCGCTTTCCTGGGCAGCGTTCTGTTTTTTCTCTTGAGAAAAATAAAAAAGAATGAATATTGAGTCGAACAATGAAACAAGAAAAAATCTATGAAGACCTTTACCCGGTTTTGAAAAGAGCCAGATTGATTTTTATTCTGGTGGTGATATTCTTCATTTTTTTAATGCTGAATTTCTGGAAAGTGCAGGTCCTCGAACATGAAGAATACTGGGAGAAGTCTGAGGCAAACAGGATGAGGGAGATCGCTCTTCCTTATCAACGGGGATTAGTATTGGATAGAGAGGGGATTATTCTGGCTAATAATAGGGCATCTTTCAGGGTATCTCTCATCAGAGAAAATTGTGAAGATTATGATAAATCCTGTCGAAAAATTGCTCAACTTCTCAATATCGAAGAAGGAGTCTTGAAGGAAAGAATCAAGAAATATGAATCCTTGCCGCTTTTCAGGCCCATAGTCGTGAAGGAAAACCTAACCTTTGAAGAAGTGGCGATGATTGAGGCCAGAAAATTGGAGCTTCCCGAATTGATTCTTCAATCAGAGCCAAAAAGATTCTATCCCTTCGAAAGTTTGGCTGCCCATGTCATCGGCTATTTACAGGAACTCTCGCCAGAAGAGATGAAAAGGGATGTTTATGGAGAGAGACATCTGGGTGATATGGTAGGGAAGACCGGAATAGAGAAGCAATATGAAACAGCTTTAGTGGGGAATCCCGGTCAACTCGTAGAGGTAGTGGATAGTTTGGGAAGAGGTAGAGAAGAGCTTGCCAGACGTGAATCCCAGAAGGGGCAAGATGTGACAACGACCTTAGATTTCAACCTCCAGGAAGAGGCGGAAGAGATGCTAGAGGGAAGAGAGGGAGCGATAATCGTTATGGATGTGCGGACTGGAGAGATATTGGCATTAGCCAGTTATCCCAATTTTGATCCGAACAAATTCATCAACCGGTTTACTTCTGAAGAATGGCTTAATTTAGTGAACAGCCCCGAGTTTCCGTTGCTGAATCGAGCCATCGGAGGACTGTATTCACCCGGTTCTGTCTTTAAATTAGTCATGGCCTTGGGAGCTTTGGATTCGGGAACCATCACTGATGAAGATACCTTTATCTGCAGGGGTGAAACGAAGATTTATAATCATCCCTTTTCCTGCTGGCGTGAAGAGGGTCACGGAAAAATGGATTTTTATGATGCCATACGACATTCCTGCAACATATATTTTTATAATATAGGGAAAGAAATGGGAATCGAAGAAATATCCCGCTACGCACGAATGCTCGGATTGGGAGCCAAAACAGGGATTGATTTACCTGGTGAAAAAGTCGGATTGGTCCCAGACCCCGAGTGGAAGATACAAGCCAAGAATGAGCCTTGGCAAAAGGGGGAAACGATTTCAGTTTCTATCGGCCAAAGCTTCATGCTTGTGACTCCTATTCAGATTGCTGCCCATACAGCTCATATTGCCAATAGAGGAATCTGTGTGACTCCTCATCTGTTTAAGTCTCTATCAGAAAATGGGAGAAAGAGTGGCAGAGAATACAACATGCCGAGCAGACATAGAGTGAATATCGATCTTTCTATTTTTGAACAGGTTATTCAGGGAATGTGGCAAGCCGTGAATGATCAAGGTACCGGATGGGCGGCGATGGTGTCTGGTTACGATGTCTGTGGGAAGACGGGTTCAACTCAGGTGATCAGCAAAGATAAAGACGAGGAGGCTGAGGAGGAGAAAAAAATAGAGGAAGGAGAAGAAGAGGAAGAAGAAGTGAAAACACACTCTTGGTTTACTGGATTTGCACCCAGAGAAAATCCAGAGATTGTTGTCACAGTCCTTGTCGAATATGGCGGAATGGGAGGGGCCACAGCCGCCCCTCTTGCGAGGAGATTGTTTAATCTATACAGGAAGAAATATGATAGATAGAAGTCTTCTTAAGCACATCGACTGGATTCTCATCAGCTTATTGCTCTTGAACTCGATAATTGGCCTAGCATTCATTTACAGCAGCTCGCACTATCTCCCAGGAAAATATTATTTGAGACAGATGATCTGGATATTTATCAGCTTGCTCGCTCTTTTCTTTCTTCTCACAGTGGATTATAAGGCATTGGTCTCTTTTTCTCCGTATTTGTATATTCTTGCGATTATGGCTCTTGTGGGAGTTTTGCTTTTCGGGAAATTTGTGGCTGGAGCCAAGAGTTGGTTCCGTCTCTCGTATTTTCAATTTCAGCCTTCTGAATTAACAAAACTAGTTCTCATTATTCTTATGGCTTCTGTCTTTGCCAAGTTCAGACAAGATTACGTTTCCTGGAAAAAAGGATTGTTGAGCGGTGCTGTTACCGCTGCTCCAATTTTTTTAGTGGCATTGCAGCCAGATTTAGGCACCGCTTTGAGTTATGTTCCAATTTTTTTAGCCGCGCTCATTCTGGCCGGGATAAACAGGAAAACATTCGTCTATATATTGATAGTGACCATGGTAATTGGTGTGATTGGCTGGAATTTTGGCCTTAAAGACTACCAGAAAAAAAGGTTGACTACACTCATCTCTCCGAGCAAGGATCCTCTTGGCTCAGGCTATCATATCCTCCAGTCGAAGATCGCTATCGGTTCAGGCGGATTTTTAGGAAAGGGATTTAGGAAAGGCACGCAAAGTCAGCTCAGATTTTTACCTGCACGGCATACGGATTTCATCTTTTCAGTTGTTGGTGAAGAATTCGGATTCCTGGGTGTTGTCCTTGTCTTGATGTGCTATTTTGCGTTCCTTTTCAGGTTGTATCAATCCGTAGGGCAATCTCAAGACAGGGCAGGAGTTTACATTGTTTTTTTGGTGGCGGTAATGATTACCTTCCAGTTTATCATTAATGTGATGATGGTCATCGGTCTTTTTCCCATAACAGGGACTCCCTTGCCTCTGCTCAGCTACGGAGGTTCTTCTCTTCTTACCAATTATTTAGGAGTTTCACTCGTCCTCAACGTTAAAATGCGAAGATTTGTTTTTGTTTAAGCAAACATTCCCCAAGGAAGAAAATGGGGACAGGCCCCTTTTTTAAAGAAAAGGGACAGTCCCTATTCTTCTTAAGTATAAGGACTTAAAGGGACAGTCCCATAAAAAAAAGGTCTGTCCCTTTTTTCTGTTTGTTTTATATTGCTGATTGAACAATCAGTTCAATAAAAATAAAATAATTGAGTCAGAGGAAAGAATGAATCCATTTATTCAAGGATAGGACAGTATTGATGGCGATGAAAAACCTGGAAGAGATTTTAAAAGAAGTGGAAAAGCCTGGACGTTATTTAGGCGGCGAATGGAATGAGGTCAAGAAAGACCCCTCTCGTGTTGAAACTAAAATTGCCCTTGTTTTTCCTGACCTCTACGAGGTTGGCATGTCTTATCTAGGTCAGAAGATTCTTTATTTTATCCTAAATGACAATCCAAAGATTTTAGCTGAGAGGGTTTTTGCTCCCTGGATTGATTTTGAACGAGAACTTCGGGCTGAAAAAATTCCTCTGTACTCACTTGAAAATAAGATTCCTCTTGATCAATTTGATATCCTTGGTTTTTCTCTTCTCTACGAACTCAACTATTCCAACATCCTGACCATACTGGATTTGGGCCGTATCCCTTTTTTCTCATCTGAGAGAGGTTTGGATTATCCCCTGGTCATCGCAGGTGGTCCAGCCGCATTCAACCCTGAACCTGTTGCAGAGATTTTCGACCTATTTTTGCTTGGGGATGGAGAAGAAGCGTTCTTTGATATCATTGAAAAATACATCTCACACAAAAAAGGATTGAAAGAAAAAGCCGCTCTCTTGAAAGAAATGACCCAGATTAAGGGAGTGTACGTTCCTTCATTGTACACGTCCTATCGACCTAAAGGTTCCGACCTTCTTGCTGTGAAGCCTGAGGCAGATGCTCCATCCAGCATACAGAAACGAATTCTTTTTCCTTTTCACAAGGCCCCTTTTCCTGAACAAATCGTGGTTCCCAACATCAAGGTCATTTTTGATAGAGTGTCTGTCGAGGTGGCCAGAGGCTGTTCCCAAAAATGTCGGTTCTGTCAAGCTTCGAGCGTCTACTTCCCGCCCAGGATAAAAAGCCCTTCAGACGTCTTGGATAACATCTTTCACAGCTTGGGCATGACAGGGTATGAAGACACTTCCTTGGCTTCTCTATCCATCAGTGATTACCCCTATCTGGATAGAACTGTGGAAATATTAATGAAAGAATTGGTTAAGAATAAGATATCTCTTTCCTTGCCCTCCTTGCGGCCCAAAGGTCTATCTTCAGATGTTGCCCAGAGTATCATTAAAGTGAGAAAAACAGGGTTTACTCTGGTTCCAGAAGCGGGAACGGAAAGATTGCGTCACGTTATCAACAAAAAACTGGAAGATGACGATATCTGGGAGGCATCACAGAATGCTTTTTCTCAAGGATGGAAACTGCTCAAGCTTTATTTCATGGTGGGACTTCCGACAGAAAATGATGAAGATTTAGAGGGAATCATCAACATAGTCAAAGAAATAATCAGAATCGGACATAAAACCCTGAAGTCTCCTCCTCGAATCAACCTCAGTATATCTTCTTTTATTCCTAAACCACACACTCCTTTTCAGTGGCTTAAAATGGAGGAGGAATCAATCCTCAGAGAAAAATATAGATATCTCAAATCTCAGCTAAAGAGATACCCATCCGTTAAGTTCAACAAGCATCCACTACAGAATTCCATCCTGGAGGCTGTATTTTCTCGAGGGGACAGGCAATTAAACAAGGTCTTGGTTCAGGCATGGAAAGGAGGAGCCCGTTTTGATAGTTGGAATGACGTATTCCATTTTCAAATCTGGGAAGAAGGATTTAAACAAGCACATGTCGATTATCTTTTGTATCTATCTTCGATCGAAAGAGATGTTCGACTCCCATGGGACCACATAAACTCAGGTATGAAAAAGTCCTATTTGAGTGAAGAACTGGATAAAGCTTTAAGAGAAGAGTATACGTTGTCCTGTTTGGATGATAACTGCGGGACATGCCAAGGGTGCTCTTTTCCGCAATTTTTAGAAAGAGAATTTTCAGAGGAAATTAAGGTCAATCCACCTCCGGAGAAGCCTTTAGGAGAAGAAACTGAAAATGTGTTTCGCTATCGAGTTTTTTATAGCAAGCTTCAATACGCACGGTATATGTCACACATAGATTTAAACAATGTTATCCAGAGGGCATTAAGACGGGCAGAAATTCAGGTTGTTTACTCACAAGGTTTTCATCCGAAAATGTTGATTTCCTACCCGGCAGCTCTTCCTTTGGGGATGAGTGGAAAAGGCGAATGTTTTGAGTTTAAATCTCGTTTTCTTTTTGAAGAGGACGAATTTGTATCTCGAATGAATACGTGCCTGCCATCAGGTATTCACATCCTGCGTCTTGAGAAGACGGAAGCCACTCAGCCGACTTTAAATAAAGAAATAGAAGCGTTCATTTACTCAGTCGACCTGAAAAGTAGAGAAGTAACGCGTGCAGTCGGATGGCAAAATGAGAAGAATTTGTCTTCTTTGGAATATTGCCGAACGATAGAAGAGCGGATCAAAGGTTTTTTGGATGAAAGCCAAAACGAATTCATCCAGAAAACGATTGTCGACAGAAAGAAAGGAAAACTTTACTTTCGCTTGAACCATTCTTCAGAGAAAAACATCAGCGCGCAACAAATCGTGAAAGGTATTTTCAAAATAGACAAACCCGCTCCTCTCATGGCTCGAGAAGAAATCCTGTTCAAGCGAAGCCAGAAAAATTGACATAAGTTGTGGTTTCCAGTATAAACTCGATGATTAGTAAAATCACAGTATATGCTGTATTGATAAAACAAGGAGGAAAGAGTGATTAGTTTTAGTTTGACAGAAGAGCAGCTAGCGCTTCAGGAGATGGCGCGAGAATTCGCCGAAAAAGAGATGAAACCCAATGCGGCAAAATATGATAAAGGCGATGAATTTTCTGAAGACGTGATGCAAAAAGCATTTGAAGTGGGATTCCTGACCTGCACTATTCCTAAGGAATACGGGGGTGGTGGTTTGAACGATGTGGATACCGTTATCATCAGCGAAGAACTGGCTGCCGCTTGCGCAGGGATGTACACGACGATGATGGTCAATGCATTGGCCTACACACCCATTATTCTATATGGAACCGATGAGCAGAAAAAGAGATTCCTGATTCCCCAGACAGAAAAAATGTCTTTTGCATCTTTCTGTTTGACTGAAAGAGAAGCCGGGTCTGACGCCGGCGCCTTGAGGACTCGCGCGAAAAAGGTTGGGAAGGAATACGTTATCAACGGTTCAAAATGTTTTATCTCCAACGGAAAGATTGCCAGTTTTTATGTGGTGTTCGCGAATTCGAATCCTGAAAAGGGGATGCGGGGGCTCAGCGCTTTTATCGTCCCCCGCGAAACTCCAGGGCTGATCATCGGAAAGGAAGAAGACAAAATGGGACACAGGGCATCGAACACTGTCGAACTGACATTTGAAGATATGAAAGTTCCAGAGGAGAATTTGTTAGGAAAGGAAGGGATAGGTTTCATCATAGCCATGAAAACATTGGATAAGACAAGGGCTCCTGTCGGAGCAGCAGGAGTAGGAGTGGCGAGAGCAGCTCTCGAATACGCAATCGAATACGCCAAAAATAGAAAACAGTTCGGGAAACCTATCGCTCTTTTTCAAAACACGTCTTTCAAAATAGCTCAAATGGCCATGGAAATAAACGCGGCTCGCCACCTTGTGTGGCATGCGGCTTGGCTTATGGATGAAGGAAAGCCCTGCGGGAAAGAATCAGCCATGGCCAAGGCTTTCGGGTCGGATGTGGCCATGAAGGTCACCACTGAATGCGTTCAGATTCTGGGGGGTTACGGTTACATGAGGGACTATCCGATGGAAAAGTTGATGAGAGATGCAAAGCTCCTCCAGATCTACGAAGGAACAAATGAAATCCAGAGGCTGGTCATTTCACGGGAGATTATCGGACCGATCAAATAATACATAACGCCCTCATTAATCTATTGCCTGGTTAAGAGCTCAGGTATGTCTGTCTCTCCGGATAAGGGAAAAGAAGGTAAAAGTAATAACGAGTGAAGCAAAGGGTTTTTTATTAAGGGAAGCTTTTTAACAAAAGAGGAGGCTGTGTTTTCGGAGGCTTAGTTTTCGTCTCCTTCTTCCTCGAAGTATTCCAGGACGATTCCAACTTCTTCCACTCCGGCTCCTCTGGCTATGTCCATGAGCTCGACGACATTGGTGAAGGGAACTCGGGCATCGGCTCTGATCAGTATGGTTTTGTGCTGACGGGGACCGTAGATTCTCATCAATTCGCTTTCAAGAATTTCTCGTTCATAGAATGATTTGTTGATATCGATTTTGCCGTCGTTATGCAAAGTCATAACAATCACGTCTATACTTTGATCACTACCTCCCAGAGTTTCAGGGAGCTTTGCATCCATTCCTCTTTGGACAGACGGAGTGATAACCATGAAAATAATGAGTAGAACCAAGAGGACATCGCACAGTGGAACGACATTAGGTTCAGCTTTTGCTGCCATACTCTCCTCCTCGTTTACTGAATTACCTGATAAATAATTTTACGACAGGTCTCTTGGATTTGTCAACGTGTTATTGATTTTTTTCAGTTCGACATTTATATTTGAATACAGAAAGGAGGAACAATGAAAGAGTTAAAGATAGAAGTTGTGGGAGTGAAAGAGAGGTGTGGGGCGAAGCATAAAGTTGGAGACATCTTTTTCATCAGGGGAGAAGGAACGATTGAAATCCCGGATAAGAAGAAAGTGTGTGTCTATGCCTTGAACAGCCTTTTTCCTTTCCTCACTACCAAACAAAGAGAAGATGAATTGACTCATGATGACTGGGTGGCTGAGACTGAAACCCTCTGCTGTCCTGATCCGAAAGGAGTCGTTTTTAAAATCACGACTCTCTCCTAGTTTGGCGGGAAAAGAGGATGGCTCGGGCTTCATACACAATGATGGCTGCCAGGATAATCAGAATGACGCAGAGGCATCCCAAAAGGTAACTTTGTGTTTTGAAAAAAGTGTATCCCTGGTAGACAAGCGCTCCGAGCGTAGTCAGCAACATGAAAATCGCGGGGTAGACTGTATACTTTTTGGGTCTTTTGATACCGACAAGATAAGAGGAAACGACGATTAAAGCCAGGGCTGCCACGAGCTGATTCGAGGCGCCAAAGACTGGCCATATCACCTTATAACCTTCTGTCCCTCCTAAAACAGCCGCAAACACGAGAATAAACAGAGAAGCCACCCACCTGTTTCGGAGGAGAGTAACTTTTTTCCCGAGGAGTTCAGTCGTGATGAAGCGGCCGATCCGGGTCCCGGTGTCAAGAGTCGTTAGAACAAAGGCATTGAGCATAACCATACCGAAAAAAGTGCCGATAACCAGAGTGAAAACGGGGAGAGAAGAAATGAGCTTTCCGTATCCAGTGGCAAACGCCCGGATTGGATCTCCGAGGGTGGTCATGAAATACTGAAAACCGAATTGGCTTTCTATTCCGGAAGGCTCCCAGATTAAAGCGCTCGCTGCGATGAATATCACGAGCCCGGCAAGGGCTGCTTCTGTGACCATTCCTCCGTATCCTATCAATTTGCCGCTGAGTTCATCCGGTAGCTGTTTGGCTGTTGTTCCTCCGGCAACGAGCGAATGGAAACCGGAGATGGCTCCACAGGCAATGATAACAAAGAGCATAGGCCACAAAGGGCCTCCTTTGCTGTTGAATGAGACAAAGGCGGGCGCATTCAATGAAGGATGTGAAACAATGAGGCCGAGATAACCCAATCCGAGACCTAAAAAGAGAATCCATGTGCTGATGTAATCACGCGGCTGAAGTAGAAACCAGACAGGAAGCGAGGAAGCAAAAATACTGTAGATGATCAGGATGAAAAACCAGAATTTCTGGCTTGATAGTCCGAGTATTTGAGCCGGCAGGACAATCGGCAGAAGATTTCCGATATAGATCAGGAAAAAAAGCGCAAAGAGTGAAAGAAGGGTTCCGACAACAATGTTGATGTTTTTTCTGTAGATCAACCAGCCAAACACCATGGCGATAAAAATCAAACCGAATGTGGGGATAACGATTTCTGGCTGTGAGACAAGAGTCTGTGAGGCGACCACAGCAAAAACAGCGATGACAAGAGCCAGGGCCATCCAGATGAACACGGAGAATATGATTTTCGTCCGATAGCCTAAGGTGTTCTTAGAAACATCTGCCAGAGATGTACCTCTGTTCTGAACGGATGTCATGAGAGCGGTGTAATCGTGTACAGCTCCGAGGAAGATACTGCCGATAGCCACCCAGAGGAGTGCGCCCAACCAGCCGAAGTAGAGGACTCCCAGCAAAGGTCCAAGGATTGGACCCGCTCCTGCAATCGATGAGAAATGATGACCGAAGAGAAGAGGCTTTTTTGCCGGCGAATAGTCAATGCCGTCTCTTAATTCTTGTGCTGGAGTCACACGGGATTTGTCAGCTTGAACGACTTTTTTCTCGATGAAGCTTCCGTATATTTTGTAACCCAGAATGAGCCAGGCGATGAGAATAAAAGCAATAATTATGGTATTCATTTTGACTCCATAATATTTACAATTTAAAAAAATATAGTGGATAATTTTGGAATTTGCAAGCCTATAAGAAAATGGAGACTGTCTCTTTCAGTCTTTTTTCCAAGGAAGAAAGGGATTGTCCCCTTTTTTGGCAGATGGTATAAGGTGTCGGCCGATTTTATGAATAATTCATGATTATTTTTTTGCGCTCTTCCAATACAAAAAAGCACCTAGAGCAAGAAATGCGGCGAGGGCAACGTAATCACCAAGATTGACCCCTATTCCTACAGGTTTTTTAGTTGTGATGTACGCGTACAATGCAACTCCGACCATAGTGATTCCTTCTCCGGCAATGAACCCTGAACCTAATAGAATTCCTTTTTCTTTTCCTTTCGTTTTCAGCGTTTCATCTTTGCTGAATCTCTTCTCCATGAGATGCCTTATAAAACCTCCGGCAAAAATGGGTGTCATCGTGGAGAGGGGCAGATAAATCCCTACCGCAAACGGAAGGGACGGAATCCCGACAAGCTCTGCCACGATGGCAAAAGCTCCCCCAACTAGAACGAGTCCCCAGGGAAGGTCGCCACCGAGAACTCCTTCGATGACCGTTTTCATTAAAGTGGCTTGAGGAGCCGCCAGGTCTTGTGAGCCAAATTCAAAGGTTTTACCCAAGAGCCAAACTGTCCAGGCAATGGCGTAAGCTGAAGCCAAAACTCCTACCAATTCGGAAATCTGCTGCTTCCTGGGTGTAGCTCCGATGATATAGCCAGCCTTGAGGTCTTGGGAAATGTCGCCAGCGATAGAGGCGCTGATCGCGACAACGGTCCCGACAGTCAGAGCCGTGGCCATGCCCAAAGTGTCTGTCCATCCCAGGGCTAAAAACACCAAACTTGTTCCGAGAAGTGTGACGATGGTCATGCCTGATGTGGGGTTGGAGGTCACACCCACCATCCCGACTATCCTGGAGGAAACAGTCACAAAACAAAAAGCGAAAATAACGATACACACGGCTCCCAAAAGGCGGATAAGGATGGACGTTTGAATGCCAAGAACCTGGGGCGCCAGGATGATCAACACTGTCACTGCGAGAATCCCGAGGCCCAGGACTGGAAAAGGGAGATCGTTATCTGTTCTGTTTTTCTTGGGTTGCTCATTCTGCTTACTGAGGCTGAAGTCTTTTAGGCTTGTCTTTAGAGCTCCGACCATCGTGGGCAGAGACTTGATAACAGTGATGATCCCACCGACTGCCACGGCTCCAGCCCCTATGACCCTTATGTATTTGTACCAGATGTCTTCAGCCGCCATCTGGGCAATCGGCAGTTCTGTTTCAGGGAAAAGTGGTATATTGAGGTTTTCTCCGAAGTAAGCGATCAAGGGAATAAGGCCTATCCAGGAAAGAATGCCGCCTGCCACCATGATTCCTGCGATTCGGGGCCCCAGGATGAAGCCCACTCCCAGAAGGGCTGGTGTCGCGTCAAGGCCCAGCTCGGCTTTTTTGAGGACAGGAAGTTTGAGATAGATCTTCTCAGGCCAGAGTTTCAATATAGCAATAATGGCTTTGTATGCGGCCCCGATTCCTAAGCCCACGAACACGTTTTTTGCTTTCGCTCCTCCTTCTTCTGCTGAAATCAGAACCTGAGAGGCTGCCACTCCTTCAGGGTAGGGAAGGACTCCGTGTTCTTTGACAATCAGAGCTCTTCTGAGAGGGATCATGAAGAGAACTCCAAGGATGCCTCCAAAGATGGCGAGAGTGCCGATTTTGAAGAGACTAGGGTTGAATCCCCAGAGGAAGAGGGCCGGAATGGTGAAGATGATTCCCGAGGCCAGAGAAGAGCTGGCTGAGCCCGTCGTCTGAGCGATGTTGCAATCCAGGATCGTACTTTTTCCTAGGATAGGAGTGAGTACTTTAAACACAGCCACAGCAATAACTGCCAAGGGAATGGCTGTTGAGATCGTCAGCCCCACTCTTAAACCTATGTAGGCATTGGCTGCACCAAAGACGACGCCGAAAATGGCTCCAATGATGACAGCCTTAATGGTGAAATCTTTAAATGGTGTTTGGTCAGGCACATATGGTTTGTGTTCTTCCATCTTTAGTTCCTTTCCAAGGATTCAAGTTGCATGAAGTCTACCATACAAAAAATTTTTTTTCTAACAGAAATTCAGCCACCTAATCGGATCCATTTTCTTGGGAGTCTAAACTTCTCGATTTGCAGAGGCGCTCATAGGATTAATCTTTAATTCTTTCGATAATCAGTGGCTGAAAAGGTGGGGAAGTATCAGAGATTGTAAAGATTTCCTGGAATTCATCATTTTTCCAGGAGCGGCTGACTTTGCTGTTGAGGTGGACTTCAACAAGACTTTCGCCCTTTTTAACCCAATCGCCAGATTTTTTCTGAAGGACAAAACCGATATCACAACTTACAGTGTCAGTTAGTTTCCTCTCCTTTGATACGCATTTGAGATAAGCCGAGTATAGCTTTCTTGTGTTGATTTTCTGGATGAAGCCAGTTTGGTTGGAACGAACCATTATTCTTTTCTCTGAAAAAGGAAGGAGGGAATCATCGTCGATGATTCGAATATCTCCTTTTTGGGCTCCGATGATCTCTCGGAATTTTTGAAGGCTATCCCCACTCAATATTTTCTTTTTAAGAATCTCTTTGGCTTCGGCTTTCGACATTGTCTTATTGGCAAGAAGAAGCATGTCTGAGCCGAATTCTAAAGCCAGCTTGAGCATATCCAGAGGACCTGACCCTTTGAGTATTTCGATTGCCTCTTTTATTTCGAGGGAATTGCCTACAGCCCGGCCGATTGGCTGACTTGAGTCAGTCAAGAAAAAGGATGTGTTGATCTGCATGCGTTCGAAAACGCTTTTCAGCGATTGCGCGAGATTTCTGCCCTCTCGGGGCTTTTGGATAATATACCCTTCTCCGACTTTTATATTGAAGACAGCGCTGTTGACTGAACCAACTTGGAGACTGTTCATGAAATAATTAAAAAGCGAACTTAGACTACCGGGAAAGGAAGCAGCGTTTTGATAGACTGGACTTTTTTTCGAATTCGAATGCATCCCTTCTGAGAGAGAAAAAAATACAGCGCCGACCTCATGGAGTTGGTTATGAAGGTCTTTAGGGAGTCGTGCTGTCCTCAATCCTGGAATGCATCGGATTTTTTGAGATAGACTATTCCACTTAGCCAGACCATTCAGGACATTGTCTCCAGATGTGAATGATCGAGGCAGCTCTGAGGTTTTAGGGAAACCGACTCCTGCAGAGGATATAAGCGGGACTAAGACAAGAGGCAATTTGTCAACAGGATCGTCTGTGGAACACAGAGAGACAGTCGAACCCTTGAAACCGGATGGAGGGATTTTTTTGCTCAAGTTTTCAGTGCTGTTATTGGAAATATCCAATTTCCTGATCCCCATCACTGAGGCATTATTTTATTAAAAGAAGTGATAGGTGGCACTGAATTTTTACCTTCGGAGGAGTATCCTTACTTCAAGGAAAAACTGATTCTTGAAGGATTAGCTCAGAGTTTCGACAGCTTTCTTATTATTATTCGTTTGAAACACCAAGAGAGCTCTTCCAGCGCCTATAGAAGTCCCATAGCAATAATCAATGTCGATAGCGGCATTACCCAGAAGAGCACCTATTTCTGCGCCCGCTCCGATGCGGTCTTCGATTTCGACTGTAACAACCTTGTTAGTTTTGACTTTATAGCGTAAGACTTTAAGAGCTTTCTCGGCCTTTTTATTATCGGAAGTTATAAGAAGGAAAATTCCTTTTTTTCCTTCAGCGTGAGCACGAAGCGCTCTGAGGTTTACACCTGCATTGGCTAGAGTTCCCAGTACACGACCCAATATGCCGGGCTCATTAGGCGTTGTGACGTGGAGTTCTGTTTCTTCTTTTACATTGTGCACTTTATTTCCTCCTTGGATGAAAATGAATTATACCAGAATCAGTGCTTTAAACTCAAAGAAAATATGAGCTAAAAAGAAAGAAGTTGTCTTTTGCTATTGAATGGATATAATTTGTGCGCAGACTCCATCAGAATAATGGCGGATTGAGTGAAATGAAGGAAGTGAAACTCGCTTTTATCGACAATTCCATTGATTCGTCTGTATACAATCCTGAGGAACATTGGAAACAATATCTTGATGTGGAATGGATTAGCTTCAAAGCGACCAAAAGCCAATTCCCTGATTTCAACCAAGGTGGCTTCACCCATTTGCTGTTGACCGGGTCTGAGGCGTCTATTGTAGAGAGGGAAAGGTGGGTGTATGAAGAAGTCGAGGTCGTTCAGGAAGCCATCAACAAGGGAATCCCCACACTCGGAAGCTGCTACGGTCATCAACTTCTTGCTTTTGCACTTTTTGGGGCTTCCTCAGTTTGCAGGTCCAAACATCCTGAAGTGGGATGGATTCCAATTCAGATCAAAAAAAACAGTGAGCTCCTTGGGGAAAAAAGACAGGCATATTCCTTCTCCGTTCATTTTGATGAGGTTGTGGATTCAAACAGAGACTTGCAGATTCTGGCATCATCGGCTCACTGCCACGTTCAAGCCTTTCAATTAAAAGATAGACCAGTCTGGGGATTTCAGATTCATCCTGAAATAAATGTTTCAAATGCTCGAATACTGTTAAAGAACCTCATATCACTGAATCTGAAGACTTCATCGTTCTTTGAGAAGGCCCTCCGGTCAACACCGAGGGACTCAGGTCTGATCGGGCAGATAGTGAAAGGTTTTTTCAGCGCAGAGAAGCAAAGTTTTTAAAAGCATCAATGAATAATGAATATTGCAATTATCGGGGCTGACGGACAGCTCGGGTCTGATTGTGTGAAGATCCTAAGGGGGAATAAGGTTTTTCCCTTATATTATCCTGATTTTGATATCACGAAGCCAGAAGGGACAAAAAAAACTCTTTCGCGACTCGACATCGAAATCATCATTAATACGGCGGCTTTTCACATGGTTGATGAATGCGAAGTAGCGCCTCTGGAAGCCTTTGAAGTGAACACGATAGCGGTCAGGAATCTTGCCCTAATTTGTGAGGAACTGAATTTAGTTCTAGTCCATTTCAGCACGGATTATGTTTTCGACGGAAAGAAGGAGATCCCGTATGTAGAAGGAGACTCTCCTCATCCCTTGAATGTGTATGGAGTCTCTAAGCTGGCAGGGGAATACTTTGTCCGCGCTATCCTTCATCGATATTTCCTTATCCGCACCTGTGGGCTTTTCGGGGAGGCCGGCTGTTGGGGCAAGGGATCCAATTTTGTTGATGCAGTCATATCTCTTGAGGAAAAGGGAAAGGCTCTCCGAGTGGTGAATGACCAGTGGGTCACACCCACTTCCACCGCGGAACTCGCACAAAAAATTAAAGAACTCATTCACACAGAGCATTATGGCCTCTTCCATCTAACGAATGAAGGACAGTGCACATGGTTCGAATTCGCAGAAACAATATTTTCTCTTATAGGGAAAAGCCCACAGCTCATTCCTGTTGATTCCAAATCTTATGGAGCGCGGGCTATCCGACCCTCTTATTCCGTCTTGGAAAACAAAAAAGCCAAAGAGATTGGATTGAGTGAGTTTTCCCACTGGAAAAACGCTCTAAAACAGTATTTAAAGAAGAAAGGATACATCCTGAGCTAAGGGAGCTGAGGAGACAGTACACACCTCCAGCACTTTAAAACATTTGATTTAACGCTTCGGTTTGTG
>JASFPJ010000022.1:0-18663 GCA_050116035.1 Candidatus Aminicenantota bacterium
GAACAGGTTTGCCTACGTTAGGGATGTACAGCCACATATTTTCATCCAGCCGTAGCGTGCTCCTGCCTTTTTCGCTGGCCGGTGAGATGAAAAGCGCAGCGATTTTTTCTTTCCCCTTTTTGACTGTGAAGAGCACGAACTCTTTTTCTCTCCCATTGGGCTCGATGTTGATAAGCTTCCGGTAGGACTCGAAAGATTCCGGATTGAGGTTCCTGTCCACCTGGGCGAGGAGTTGATTGCCATCGATGGCATAGACAGGGGACAATATTAAAGATATTATAAAGACAATGGCGGCCTTTTTCATGTCCTGCCGTCCTTCCCAAGGATCTTCTGGATGGCCTCTTTAACGGTTCCCTTAAACTCAAAATGCGCAATTTTGTACGCTTCGAGCGCATCTCTCATTTTATCGCCAAAGTATCCGGCAACGACTAAAGTCACATTTCTCTCAGCGAGAAAATCTGCGGCCGCAATCCCAGCACGCCCTTTTGTGTCCTTATTTGGATTTTTAATAGCCTTCAGGAGTTTACCCTTGCCGTCCACGATAAGAAAGTAGGGACACCGCGCGGCCACATGGCTTACAGAAGCTTTTAAAGTTTTGCCCTCCGAGGCAACGGCCAACACGGTTTTCTCTTTTCCCATAAGATAAGGCTGGAACATCAGTCCGAGTGAAATCATAATAATCATTATTCGATGCATGTTTGTTCTCCGTTTTCTCTCAATTTGAAAATCCAAAATCAATCCATCTGGTTCCGTTATATATTGACTCTGCGATATTATTACCTTTAGACATGTCTGAGGGCCTCGACCGGCTCCATCCTCGAAGCTTTAAAAGCCGGCTGGAGCGCGGCAGTCACCGAGACAATGATGACTATGCCTGAAATTAAGAGAATATCGCCTGTGGTTAAGCTGGGCGAGAGCACAAGACCTGACTGTCTTCCAAAATTGAATGTGATTTTTACCAGGTTGATCAAGAATACAACGCCAAGAGCCAGGATGTTTCCCACAACAGCGCCAAAAACACCCAGGGTGAATCCCTCGATCAAAAACAGGGAAAGGATTTTCTGGGGCATGGTGCCGATGGCAGAGATGGTGCCAATCTCCCTGATTCGTTCAAAGACAGCCATAATCATGACATTCATGATGCTGACCAGGACTATGGCGATAAGCATGAGTTTGATGAAAAATGTCATGACATCAATCATGCGGGCGACATTGTAGAAAGGGGAGAGTTTCTCCCAGGTGCGGACATCAAAAATCGGTTTGCCCTGCTTGTTGAGTTCTGTGGACAGCAACTCATCCAGTCTGCGGCTGACAGCATTCAGCCTGTCAAAGTCTTTGAGTCTTACGGCTACCTCACTGATTTCTCTTTCTTCCAGACGCAAAACTTCCATCGCGTCTTTGATGTGCATATAGCCGTCTCGACCTCCAGGCCCTGTCACACTCTCGATTATGCCTCCGACCACAAACTGCTTACCGTTGACTGAACCATCCCGGTTGGTCGCTATGATTACTACAGTATCGCCCACCTTGGATTTCATCCCGTTAGCCAGGAGCTCGGGGATCAAGATTTCCCCTTCTTTTATGGATTTCCCGCCCTGTTTTATCCTGGAGAGAAAAAGCGGGACTGTGGCGATCTCTTTTTCGGGATCGACACCGTTCACTCTGATATTGGTCGTCTCGATGAAATTGCTGAACATCCCCCCGAATTTTATCCTGGGCGAAAAGGATTCGATCTCGGGAATGTTTTCCATGGTTTGTTCAAGTTTTTTTTCTGCTTTTGCGTTGAGGTTTAATGTTAAAGGCAGGCTGTCGATGGAGGCCACATAGCCCCTTTTGTGGACCTGAAGGTGGCCAAGCATGGAATCTGTTATCTGGCCGATCATGATGTATTTGAACGAGCCAGAAGCCGCGATAAACACCAGTACAAACATGACACCGATAGCGATGAGGGACGACGTCAGTAGAGTTCTCCTCCTGTATCTCGACAAATTCCGCGCAGCAATTTTAAAAAGTTTAAGCATGCCGACCTCTCTTTTCTCTGGCCTGGCCAGCAAGCATCCCATCCTGCAGTGTGTAGACCGTCTCCACTTCGCTGACAATTTTCTGGTCATGTGTGGAAAAGATGAATGTCACTCCGAATTCTTCCCTCATCTGCCGCATAATGTCTATGACCATAAACGCGGTCTTGCTGTCTAAATTTGCAGTCGGCTCATCCGCAAGCACAAGCCTTGGTTGTGTCACCAATGCCCGGGCTACAGCCACTCTCTGTTTTTGTCCACCGGATATCTGATCCGGATATTTGTCCTTTTGATCTATCATTCCCACGGTTTTCAAAAGCGGAATGATTCGATTTTTTCTTTCTTTTGCCGGAATATTCTGAACGACTAAAAGTGGATATTCGACATTTTCATAAACCGTCAGTACGGGTATCAGGTTAAAGTCCTGGAATATGAATCCAAGATTTTTCCCCCTGAAAGCGGCTGCTTCTTTGCGCGTCAGATCAGATGTATTCTTGCCGGCCACTTTCAATGTTCCAGAGGTGGGCTTATCCAGGCATCCGATAAGATTGAGCAAAGTCGTTTTCCCGCTGCCTGAAGGGCCTATAAACGAAATGAAGGAAGCTGTCTCTATCCTGAAGCTCACGGATTTTAAAGCCTCGACTTCAATTTCTCCCAGGCTGTAAACTTTGGTCAAATTCTCTGCGGTGATCAAATTCATAGGAAACCTCGAAATAAAATTTTCAATCTCAGTTTTTCTGAAGAATTAATCAAAAATCAAATTATACCACTCATGCCACCTTCAAGAAAGATCACTCATCAAGATAATCAATTAGAAACAATTTGGTTTTAATGCCTTGATCACCACGAATGATCCTTCGCCGTAGCCTTTTTGGATAGGTTCGAGTTTTTTTATCTCTGATAGGCGATGGAAAATCGTTTGCGTAAATCTCAAATCTATAAATCCTGTTTTCTCAAGGCATGAGGTGACATCATCAACTGAATAAAAAGTGGCTGCTTTATAGAACATGCTTTCACTCTTCTGCTGGTGATATAACGTGCCAACAGGGCTGTCTTTATCGATAAAACCAATAATCAAGTAACCGGACGGCTTGAGAATCCTGTGTGCTTCTTTAAAAGAAACCTCTATGTCATCTAAAAAACAAATCGTCGTGACCATCAGGACGAAGTGAAATCGGCAATCATCAAAAGGGAGTTTCTCTGCTTTTCCTTCAATCGCTGTAATCCCTCTGCTTCGAGCAAGTTCTCTCATCTGACTGGATGGATCGACACCCAGCCGGATACTCAAAGGAGCCGCAAACCGCCCGCTTCCGACTCCGACCTCTATACCATCTCCCTTTTTGGGTAATTGTTTTTTTATGGCCCTAAGTTCAGACTCATATACAAACTTGTTGTTTTCAAACCAGTCCTCATAATCTGATGCATGTTTTTCAAATGGCTCAATTTTGGCCATCATCCTCTCCAAATTATTCACGGAACGAAATTGATTTCAGGATGAATTGGAGCAAATTCTAATTAGATGGAAGGACTATCCTTAACTATTATACGGGTTCGGGCCCAACTCTTTAAGTGTTTTTGTCATCTCTTCTGCAACCTCGACAAACTTAGGCCCTTCTGAGGCTGAAATCCATTCCAGTCTGAAGCGTTCCTCTTCAAGCCCAAAATCTTCAAGCATCAAGGTAATGGCTTCAGCTCTCTTTTCTGCCCTTTTGTTGCCATCCTGATAATGGCAGTCGCCAATATGGCACCCACAGATAAGAATTCCATCAGCTCTACCTTGAGTGAGGGCATTCATTACAAAATTAGGATGCACCATGCCCGAGCACATGCAGCGGATTATATGAACATTTGATGGATACTGCATTCGGGCCGTTCCTGCAGAATCTGCCGCTGCATAAGAACACCAATTGCAACAAAAGGCGATAATGACCGGCTCATAATCATTTGTCATTTTATTCACTCCCTGCTACGGATTTGATCATTTCTTCAAAATATTCAGGCTTAAAATGTCTAACAAAAATGCCTTCTTTAGGACATGTCGCCATACAAACGCCGCAACCGCGGCAGATGGCTTCATTGACTTCGACTGTCTTTTTTATACTGTCGTCTTGCATATATTCAATAAGTGTTATCGCTTGGGCAGGACAGGGTTCTATGCAATAAGCACAGCCGTCACACTTCTCATCGACCACAAAAGAAATCGTGGGAGATTTAACCAGTTCTTTCTTTGATATAACTCCTGCAACGCGCGATGCCGTCCCTTCACCGTCAATAACCGCATCAGGAATTCCCATCACTTTCCGGGCCGAACCACATTTAAATACTCCATCTGTATTGAAATCAAGTGGGTTTAAAATACCAAGCATTCCGATGAAGAAATTTTTATCGTCCCTTTGAAGGAGTAAATCCTTCTCAAAATTTCCCTCGTCTGATTCAGCTCGCATATCCACAGAGGTGGCCACAACTACAGAACCAATATCAATATTCTCGATTCCATTGGGTTGTGCAATTTCAGCCCTGAAATTCCCGACAAAACCTTCAACTCTTCCCACTTTGGCCTCTGTATAAACCTTCACTTTCTCATTTTTCTCTAATTCATCTATCATTTTCTGCACAAATTCATTTTTATTTTCTGTTATCTTGCCAAGATCTGTTTCTTTTTCAACCAGATAAACATTGAGCCCGGCTTGTCCCAGCTTTAAAGCGCAGGCAATGCCACCCGGATTTCCCCCTATAACCAGGCAGGCCGGTGTCACCGGGACGTTGATATCATCTAAAGATTCAAGCATTGTGGCGCGGTTGACTCCCACTCTCATCAGTGTTTTTGCTTTCTCTGTGGCTTTTTGCTTATCTGTTGAATGCACCCAAGTGCAGTGGTTGCGTAAATTGACAATTTCCATAAGATACCGATTAAGGCCTCCCATTTCTGTGTGAAGAGAGAAAAGATCTTCATGGGTTTTTGGCGAGCACGCGCCGATGACCAGCCGATTGAATTTTTTTGTCTGTAAAAGTTCTCTTACGGCAACACCATCACAGCCGAAGGGTGTGACCTCCACATTTTTCACATGAGGCAGCGATTTTGTGTATTCAACAAGTTCATCCATATCGAGAAGCCCTGCTATATTTATCCCGCAGCGGCATATAACTGCGAGAGTCGACGGTTCATCATCCGGCTTTACGGGTAAGATATCTTTTTCCGGCGGAGCCACTAATTCTTTGCCCCGGGACGAGGCTAATAATGCAGCGGCATGTGATGCCGCAGAACACGCCTGGATTATTGCATCATCCACTCCTTTGGGCTCCTGGGCGCTTCCGCAAACAAAAATTCCTTCTTTGGATGTATGAATGGGATGGGAATCCTCTGGTTTTTGACTCAAAAATCCCCATTCATCCAGTTCCAAACCTATCTTTTCTGCCAGTTTAAGCGTGCTTTCATTCGCCGCATAAATCGGCACAAGAACCAACATTTCTGCATTGAAAGATTCTTTATCATTGGAAATATCAATGTTCCCGTCTTTTCCTTCAGCCACGGTTACACAGTCTGTTTGAACGAAGTTAATTTTCGACTCTTTGGCCTTTTTGTAAAAATCGTCATAATCGTCTCTTCCCAGATTCATGTCCTCATAAAAAACAGAAACAGAGGCATCAGGATTCCTCTCTATTGTTCCCATAGCCTCTGCCACGGCTGTCATAAAACCTACAGGCGAAGGATTGCTCAACACAACCCAAGCAACAGACTGCGGTTCCTTTTGGTCGTCGCGTTTGACAACCCCGCCCGTCGGCCCGAGGCCTGAAAGCAGACGTTCATACTCGAGCGCAGTGAGTACATTGGGGAACTTTCCGTATCCAAACTCATCTAATGATTTTGTTTTCATCTCATCCATGCCTGTGGCCAGAATAACTGCGCCCACGTTGAATTCTACCTCAACGGGTTTCTGGTCAAACACAATGGCCTCTGGCTCACAAACCTCAACGCAGGGGGGCACTTCTTTGTCTCCGCACTTGCCTTCAAGAATATAAGTGCATTTTTCAGGATCAATCAAAGCCTTTCTCGGCGGGAAAGGTGAATAAAAATAAATCGCCTTGGTGGCGCCCCTGCCAAAGTTGAATTCCATAGGAATTTCTCCAACAGGACAGACAGGAAAACAGTCCGTGCACGCCGTGCACTTCATCGGATCAACATATCTCGGATTTTTAACAACTTTGACCTTGAAATCCCCTGCTTTTCCCTCAATACTTATGACTTCCGCAAAAGCAACGATTGTCATGTTTGGATTGCTCGTAAGTTCCAGCATGCGCGGCAGTATTGTACAAGTAGAACATTCATTCGAAGGAAACATTTTGTCAATTTGTGCCATTTTGCCACCGATCGTCGGTTTTTTCTCAACAAGAATGACTTGAAAACCCTGATTTAAGAGTTCTGCGCTTGCCCGCATTCCTGCAGGACCAGCACCTATTATGAGTACGGATCCTTTCATAATGGTTGACCTCCTTCTTCTAATATTATTTCTGTCACTACCCTCCGGGTATAGACCAAAAATATGCCTTCTTCCTTAACAAGCCGTGTTTCAAACCCGTCCTTTTCATATGCATCCATTTTTTCTTTCGCTTCAGCCTCGGTAGAATAATTTCTTTTGTTCCACATAAATTTCTTTCCGTCAATCTTTTCAGTAATGTCCGGCATAATTCCACCTCCTATGATAATTTTATTTTTTGGTTGCTTTCATTTTACTCTTTTTAATCAGTCGGAATACTTCCTTCTCCTCTTTCAATTTTTTGGCGTTATTACTATTTTCCTTCTCTGAATCAAAGTTCCACTTGACAACCAGCGTGGATTAAGCTATATTTTAATTGAAAATGATTATCATTGTCAACAAGGAAAATTAAAATGCCGGGACCTTACAAATGGAAACATAGATTTAAAAGCAATGTTTCCCGATGGACAGCGCCCCGTGAAGCCATACTGGATTTTTTAAGCAAGTCATCAAAGCATATGAGCGTCAAAGAAATCTATGCTTCCCTCTACAAATCTCATCCAGGAATGGGATTGACCACTGTGTACCGCACACTTGAACTGCTCGCTCAAATGGGCCTGATAACTAAACTTACCCTCGGGGATGGGCAGAGCCGTTACGAGTTCAAATCTGGCGAAAAAAAGGACCACCACCACCACCTGATTTGCACTGAGTGTGGGAAAATTATTGATTACACTGAATTCTTGAATGAGGAATTAGAACTCGTGAAAAAAACGGAAGAAAGACTTGCGAAAAAATATGATTTTAAAATCATAGATCACAATATTGAATTTTTGGGTATATGTAAAAAATGTCAATAAAAGATTTAATTTTAAAAGGAGGTGAATAAGATGCCAAGAGGAGACAGAACTGGCCCAATGGGATTAGGGCCCATGACTGGACGCGGCATGGGCCTCTGTGGAGGAAATCCCGGTCCAGGATACATGTACGGAGGCCCGGGTTTTGGATTTGGTCGCGGTTTCGGCCGGGGTCTCGGGTTTGGCCGTGGATATGGCCGAGGCATGGGCTTCGGAAGAGGCCGTGGATGGCGGCGAGCAGGATTCGGCTCGTTCTGGGGCTATCCCTATCCTCCGATGATGCCTTATGGTGACCCTTATGGAACTCCATACGAATATCCTTTTCCTCCGAGCTCCGGTTATCCTTACGGAATGGGTTATTACCCAGAATATTCCGGACGAGATATTCCCCAGAGCTCAAAGAAGAAGAAATAAATAAATTCCGAATCCTAAGAAAGGAGGTGAAGGAAATGCCTTATGGAATGGGTCGAACAGGATGGTATGGATGGCCTCAGATGGCCTACTGGATGAGATACTGGTCTCCCTGGTACCACGCGCCGTATTGGTCTCCTTTCCAACCTTTGAGCAAGGAGGAGGAGGAGGCCATGCTTGAGGACCAGGCCGAAATGCTTGAAGATCAGCTTTCCCGGATCAAAAAGAGGTTGGATGAGCTGAAAAAAGAAGGAGAGGAGAAGAAATGAGAAACAGATACAGGTGGATGTACCAGTTAACAGGTTTGCCCGGATGGATGAGATTCGGGTTTTCTCCAGGTTGGATAGGCAGGAGCCCGACGGGATTAGGGCCGGCTGCCCAATACCTGATGTACGGAACCTGGCCAACTCCTCAGATGAACTATGCCTGGGAACACGGACAGGTTCCCTTTGCGCCCACGCCAGGATTCCCCATGCCAGGATTTCCCACTCCCTACGACCCCTGGGGAGCTGCGGAACTGACCCCAGAAGAAGAACTTCATTTCCTCAAAGCAGAAGCCGAGCAGCTGGAGGACGAACTTTCGGCTGTAGAGAAAAGAATCAAACAGCTCGAAGGAGAAAAAAAATGAAAATTGTTGTTTCTGCTTCAACTCCAGACCTCTCTAGCCCTGTTGACCCGAGGTTTGGCAGGTGCCCTTATTTCCTCTTCGTCGATCCAGAAACCATGCAGTTTGAAGCTGTGGAAAACCCCAATATCTCCTCTTCAAGCGGAGCTGGCATCCAGTCCGCTCAATTTGTAGCCGAAAAAGAAGCGAATATCTTGCTCACAGGGAGCTGCGGACCAAACGCGTTCCAGACACTCAATGCAGCAGGAGTAGAGGTCATCGCGGGAGTCACAGGAACCGTTCAAGAAGCTATCCAGCAGTATAAGTCAGGCAAACTCCAGGCTACAGCTCAGCCTAATGTCCCTTCCCATTTCGGCATGGGGATGGGTGGAAGCTCCCCCATGGGACCCGGTTCCGGAATGGGTAGAGGCATGGGCAGAGGTATGGGAGGTGGCATGGGGGGCGGTATGGGCAGAGGGATGGGCAGAGGCATGGGCAGAGGTATGATGCCTGGAATGGGATATGATCCCGCTTTTCAAACTCCAGGAACGCCTTCAAGCTCAAGCATGCCCCCGTTATCTCCTGAAGAAGAACTTCAGTCCCTAAAACAACAGGCCGAGTTACTCCGCCAGCAAATGGAAAAAATAACAAAAAGAATTGAAGATATTGAGAAAAAAAGTAAATAATATTGCTACAAAACAAAGGAGTCAAAGATGAAGGTCGCGATATCTACAGATCAGGGTTATGTTTCAGCACACTTCGGCCGCTGCCAGTCCTACACGATTATCGAAATAAAAGAAGGACATGTATTGAAAATGGGAGAAATTCCAAATCCAGGTCACCAACCCGGATTTCTACCCAAATACCTTTCTGAAAAGGGAGTCAACTGTATCATTGCCGGGGGGATGGGCCCTAGAGCACAAGGCCTATTTGCTCAAGAGGATATCGAGACAATCATCGGTGTACAGGGGCCGGTCATTGAAGTTATCGAAAAGTTCATAAAACAGGAACTCGAGGTAGGCGATGATTTATGCGGCCACAAACACGGAGTGGAAGATCATTCTCCTCATGGCCACCATGCGGAATTCACTCCCCAGCCAGCCGGAAAAAAAATTTGTATCACTTCAAAAGGAAAGGATCTTGAAGCAGAAATAGACCCAAGATTTGGCAGGTCTCAATATTTCCTGATTGTTGATCCTCATACCCTGGAGTACGAAGTGATTGACAACACAAACATCGAGGCCGCTCATGGAGCCGGAATACAATCTGCCCAGTTCATTTCAAGTAAAGATGTAGGGATCCTGCTCACAGGAGACTGCGGCCCCAATGCACAAAAAGTTCTTCAGTCTTCGGGAATCACAGTGATTACAGGGATTTCCGGAAAAATTAAAGACGCTCTATCCAAATACAAATCCGAGGTGTCATGATGGCCACTCATAATAGAGAGCAAGAAAAGAAAGAAGAAGAAAAAAAAGTAGCGGAAACACTGGCTAAAATCAAAAATCGGCTTCTCGTTTTTAGCGGAAAAGGGGGAGTGGGAAAGAGCACAGTTTCGGCAAATCTCGCTTTTGCATTGGCTAGCAAAGGATTAAAAGTCGGGCTCCTGGATGTGGACATTCACGGTCCGAACCTGGCCAAAATGCTTGGAGTGGAGGACAAAAGAATGGACGTTTCCCCTATGGGGATAAAAGCCGTAGAGGTCAACGAAAATTTAAAATTGGTGTCCATCTCTTTTCTGCTTCAGGACCCCAGTCTACCTGTCATCTGGAGAGGCCCGATGAAGATGAAAGCCATCCAGCAATTCCTGGCAGACGTTGATTGGGGGAAACTGGATTGGCTCATCATCGACTCTCCCCCAGGAACCGGTGATGAACCCCTCTCAGTTGCCCAACTCATCCCTGCAACAGGAGCGGTTGTGGTCACAACACCTCAAGAAGTCTCTCTGATGGATTCGAGGAAAGCTGTCATCTTTGCGCATAGACTCAACCTGAAAGTCACTGGAATAATAGAGAACATGAGCGGTATGGTCTGTCCTCATTGTGGGAAGAGAATAGACCTCTTCAAAGAGGGAGGAGGTGAAAAAGCCGCCTTTGAACTGGGCGTTCCTTTTCTCGGAAAAATCCCTCTTGAACCGCAAATCGTGATTTCTGGAGATGATGGAAAGCCTTTCATCATCCACCAGCCCGATTCTGAAGCGAGCAAAGCCCTGGCAAAAATAGTCGAGACCATTATAAAAATTCAATCTCACTGAAGGCCTCCGGCTAACTTTGTTCAACACAGGCTATTCCAACAAAAGGAGGTGAATAGAATGCCAAGAGGAGACGGAACCGGCCCCCAGGGAATGGGTCGAGGAACTGGTCGCGGAAGAGGTCGTGACTTTGGCATGAATGCGCCTTCTCAACGATCAACGCTCGCAGGCACCCTTTTTACTTTCGCTTCTATGCTTATCGGCAAATGGCTGGATAAGAAATTCTCCCAGAAAAAATCTAAAAATCAATCCCCGGAGGATGAACAACATTCAAAAACCGATTAGCCATTCATTTGAAATTACAGTTAGGAGTTAATCATGAAGAAAATAGGAATCATCATCTGCGGTCGCTACCAGGACTGTGGCGGAGGCAAGTGCTTTAGAGCCGTTAGAGAAAGAGTTGGTAGTTTTTCCGGGTACCCAAAAGACGAGCCTGTTGAAATAGTCGGCTATTCTTATTGTGGAGGATGTCCAGGGGGGAACATAGAGTATGTCCCTGAAGAAATGAAAAAAAACGGAGCCGATGTGATCCACCTCGCCACAGGACTCGTTGTCGGCTATCCCCCTTGTCCCCGAATCCGCCAATTCAAACAATTCATAGAAACATACTATGGGATACCTGTCGTGATCGGGACTCATCCCATTCCATTGAAATACTTAGAAACACATAATAGACTCCCCTTCTGGAAAAAAATGAACATGGAAGAAATCGCTGGCGATCTTATGGCAGAAGACAAGAAAATCATGAGGGCTTACAATTAAGAAAGGAGGTTACAATGCAAGGAGGAGGACAAGGACAGGGCCGAGGGGGTGGCCAAGGCCGGATGGGCGGTAAAGGTTTGGGTCCTGGAGGTTACTGCATCTGCCCCTCATGTGGAGCAAGACTCCCGCACAAGAGGGGAATTCCCTGTACCCAACGAAGTTGCCCAAAATGCGGCACTAAAATGACCCGATAAAGAACAAAAATGCCCATATATGAGTATAAATGCCAGGAATGCGGAAACGTGACTGAAGTTTTTATCCGTTCATTGAACCAAGATATCGACATCTCATGTTCTTACTGCGGCAGTAATAATCTGCATAAGATATTCTCAACCCCCTCTTCTGTCAGGATAGGAAATTCATCATCAAAAGGCTCTACGTGCTGTGGAGCAACCGAACGCTGTGACACTCCGCCCTGCTCAAACGGAAGCGTTTGTCGGCGAGATTGAGTATCCAGTCGACTCGAATACTGCCCACACATGCCACCACGGCATTGAAAGACAATAGTTCCGCAATAAAATTAAGATATTATTCTCACATTTTAACAAAAGGAGGACTTGGAGCGAGTTCTAGCTAAGACCGTCAGAAGCGTTTGATGGATCCATAAAGAGAAAAATGAACGATAAACAATCACTCCAGATGACTGTAGTCTATGATAATAGAAGTCTTAGTAAAAATTTTAAGGCAGACTGGGGCTTTTCCTGCTTCGTCCAGGGATTGGAGAAATCCATTCTCTTCGATACAGGAACAGATGGAAAGATCCTCCTCTCCAACATGGCAAAGCTCGGAATCCAACCCGAAGCTGTCGACCTGGTGATACTCTCCCATGAGCACAAGGATCATACAGGAGGATTGGACGCTCTCTTATCAAAGAATTCCAGAATTGAAGTCTGGCTTCCAGATTTTTTCTCCTCGAATCTCAAAAATTCCGTGCGAAACCGCGGCGCATCTGTCCAAGAAGTCACAGGCTTTCAAAAGATTTGTTCAGCAGCCTACACGACAGGTAATGTCCACGGCTGGATCAAAGAGCAATCCCTTATCCTGGAGACAGAAAAAGGCCTGGTCGTCATCACGGGCTGTGCCCATCCCCGAATCGTCAGAATAATCGCCGCCGTCAAAGAACTCACGAAGAAGAATATTTATATGATCTTTGGTGGGTTTCACCTCGGCGCCTACAACGAAAAAGAAATAAAGGAAATCATAGGATATTTTCGAGACGCCGGAGTGGAAAAAACCGGGCCCTGCCACTGCACAGGAGATGACGCCCTCAGGCTCTTTGCTGAAGAATACAAAGACGATTACATAGAGATAGGTGTCGGAAAAGAAATAACAGTGCAATGATAATTTCGATCGCCAGCGGCAAGGGAGGAACGGGAAAGACAACAGTCGCTGTCAATCTCGCTTTATCCTTAGCCGGAAATCAACCCATTCAATTTCTTGACTGCGATGTTGAAGAACCCAACGCGCATTTCTTCCTCAAACCTGAAATAACCAAGCGCAAAGAAGTTTCTCTCCCCATCCCAGAGATATTGGAAGACAAGTGCACTTTTTGCGGCGAATGTGCTGAGGTATGCGCCTATAATGCTATTGCCGTCCTGAAAGATAATGTTCTTGTCTTTCCCGAACTCTGTCACGGATGCGGTGGCTGTAGCCTCTTGTGCCCGGAAGAAGCCATACAAGAAAAAGGGCAGAGAATCGGAGACATCGAGTTTGGCACCGCCAATGACATTCAGTTCATTCACGGAAAACTCGACATAGGCCAGGCCATGTCTCCTCCTCTCATCCGGGAAGTCAAGAAACATATGAATTCCACAAGGACAATCATCATCGATGCGCCTCCAGGAACATCCTGCCCTGTTGTGGAGTCAGTTAAAGGAAGCGATTTTTCTCTTCTCGTGACCGAACCGACACCTTTCGGCCTCAACGACCTTCGCCTGGCATATGAAACATTGAATAAGCTTGACATTCCCTGTGGAGTGGTTATCAACCGTGCTGATATCGGGGATAAACAGGTAGAGGAGTACTGCCTCGAGCAAAGCATTCCAGCCCTGATGACCATTCCTATGGACCGGAACTTTGCCGTGGCCTACTCCAAGGGAGAAACTATTATCGAAATCCAACCCGACTACAGGGAAAAATTCCGGGAATTATACAGAAAGATAGTTGCCATAAAAAAATGAAACAGCTCGTTATCATCAGCGGAAAAGGCGGGACAGGAAAAACAATCATTTCCTCTTCCTTCGCCTCTCTGGCTCGAAGCAAGGTCATGGTCGATTGCGATGTGGACGCGGCTAATCTCTATCTTCTCCTCCATCCTGAAATCCAAGAATCTCATGAATTTTCCGGAGGGATGAAGGCGAGAATTGATCAGAATAGCTGCTCCAGATGCGGTGAATGTCTACACGCCTGCCGCTTCTCAGCCATTCACGAAAAAAAAGATGGTGAAATCTTCATCGATCCCATCTCTTGTGAAGGATGTGGCGTCTGTTATCATATCTGTCCGGTCGAAGCCGTAGAAATGGAAAAAAGCATATCCGGTGAGTGGTTTGTTTCCCATACTCAATACGGCCCATTTGTCCATGCGAGACTGGGAATCGGTGAGGAAAATTCAGGGAAACTTGTGACAGAAATCAGAAAAAAAGCAAGAGAGCTCGCTGAGAAAAACAAACTGGATCTTGTCATCATTGATGGCCCTCCGGGGATAGGCTGTCCCGTCATCGCTTCCCTCTCCGGAGCAGACATGGCCTTGATTGTTACCGAGCCCACTCTCGCCGGCATTCATGACATGGAACGAGTTGCTCAAACCGCTCATCACTTTAAAATCTCGACAGCTTGCTGCATCAATAAATGTGACATCAATCCTGAAAATTCATCCATAATCGAAGACTGGTGTCAAAAAAACTCCATCCCCTTATTGGGGAAGATCCCGTTCGATGAAGATGTGACCCATTCCATGGTCAATCTTATTCCTCTGCCCGAGTATTCGAATAATGCGGCTTCAAAGGAAATAAAATCCATCTGGCACAATATAAAAAAACTCATAGAACTGAAAGGAGAATAAAAAAATGAAAAAGACAGATTGGCAGTACCTGGTTGATACACTCCTTTTTCTTTGCATTGTGGGAATAATTTTCATCGGATTTCTAATGGGATTTGTGCTTCCCCAAGGACCGGCCGCCCCGGAGAGTGCAAAATATTTTCTGGGTCTTCACCGCCATCAATGGGGAAATGTCCATCTCTACCTGTCCATTGCGTTTACCGCCCTCGTCATCATCCATCTTATTCTGAGTTGGAGATGGATAAAGAGCAAGTCTCGGCAGATCTTTAAAAAGGGATGGGGCTCCATGTTGATCCTCACTGCTGTGGCCTCGATCCTTATACTCGTTCTTTTCTGGGCCTTTTACCCGAGAATTCCGGGCGCCTATGAGGATTATGGAGTCAGAGCCGGAGCCAAAGCCAAAGAGCCTAACCAAGCGAAGCAAGGGGTCCCCGTCCATGAGGAAACGATTTACCTTGAAGATGGAACCGTGGCCATAGTCATCACCGGACAAACCACCCTGAAACAGGTGGCGGATGCCACCGGCATCCCAGCCAAAGACATTGCCGCTGAACTGGGTCTGCCGGCGAAAATCTCCTCAAATGAATCTTTCGGGAGATTGAGAAAACAATATCCAATTACCATTCAGGGTGTGAGGGACACCATCACTGAAATGTTGCGCAGGCGCACTGCCCCTGTTGAAAAAAAAGAAGGAGACAAAGCATCCCAAGAACCCCGAGTGAAAAGGGGAGAAGAGGAGGAACATGAGCCTAAACTGACGCGAGGAACGCTGGCTGAAGACCAATCCGGCATCCTCATAACTGGCAGAATGACCCTTATTGATATTCAGAAAGAAACAGGTGTTTCGGCCCGGAAAATCGCAGATAGCCTTGGCCTTCCTCAAAGCACATCCCTCAATGAAACCTTAGGCCGGCTGAGAAAAAGATATGCTTTCTCCATGCAGGATGTCAGAGATGTTATCGCCGACCTGATGAAGAAAAAGTGAAACAAGAAGGAACCATGTCTGAAGAAAGCCATTCTCAGTCAAACCGACCCAAGAAGGCCGCTGGACTCAAAACACCTCTTCTCGAACGTGCCTGGACATATATGCCCGAAGGAATCCGGCAAACTGTATCTTCTGAACCCATTATCCCTGCAATCGCTGCCAAAGCCAAAGTGATTGCCGCCCAAAATCCGGATTTCATCCGAAGCGACCAGGGCCAAGTCGTCGGAATCTTGCCAGATACAGAGATCTATTATGGACCCTCATCCGGATTGGAAGAGTTGCGAGAGCTAGTGGGCCGATTCTGGACCCATGCCTATCGTCTGACAAATAAACCTGGAATATCTCCTCAAGGGCTGGATAAAAAAAATGTGGCCATTGTTTCCGGAGCCACAGAGGGGCTGGCGATTGTCATGCATCTTTTTGCCTTCAAACAGAACGTCGGGCTCATGCCGCTTTACTGGAGCAACTACAAGGGAATCATTCTGAATGCAGGTGGAAATCCGGTCGTGATCAAATTTTTCAACGAAAACTATGAAGTCGACTTTAAACATGTTGAACAAATCATCAAAAAAAACAAAATAACGTCTCTGCTCATCAACTTTCCCAACAATCCTTCTGGAGACGTGTTGACCGATGAAGAACTCCAACAATTATCCGACATAGCTCGTCGATTCAATCTCATAATCATATCGGATGAAGTCTACAACTTCATCCGATACAGGGGAGAGCCGCAATCCATGCTCTCCTTTGCTCCGGAAAGAACAGTTGTCATAAGCTCAGCGTCCAAGGAGTACCTCATCCCAGGGGCAAGAGTCGGCTATGTCCTCGCCGCTGAAGAGACGTTCACCAATTCTTGGATGCCCAAGCTTATTCGCTCTTTCTCTTCTTCGCCGAACGTACTCGGACAACACATCCTGGCAGATATTCTCAAGAATGAAGTCAAAGATTTCGATGAAGGCCACTCGCCCCGCATTATCACTGAGATAAAGAAAGAACTCAAAACTCGCTGTGGTCTCATCATTTCCATCCTGCAGGAGAAAGGATTTGAACTCGCGGGGAGAGATAGAGATTTTCCTTCAGGAGCGATCAGCGTTCTGGCAAGATTGCCTCAGGACATCGAGCTTGACGATAAAGCCTTCGTGGACAAGGCTCTTGAACTAAAAAAATTTAGTGCCGTGCCTGCCTCAGTCTTCGGAGCCCCAGGCTGTATCCGATTCGGCTACGCCGGCATGACACAAGAGACGATCAAAAAGTTCTCTACAAGCCTGCAGGATGTCCTGGATTCTATTCGGAAAAAGAGTTGATTCCGTGGGGAGCTTGAAATTTATAACTGCGAAGAGAGAACTCAAAATGAAACAACAAAATTCCCATAAAAAATTCATTTTTTTTCTGCTATAATGAATGTTCTTCTTAGTTTTTTAACATGGCTTCCGTTCATGTTCGAGTGAACGGATCGATTTAAACTTCTATAAAATGTCTCAAAAAAAGAATAACAGCGCTTACACTGATGACACCGATCAATTTGCCCGGGAACTCCAGGAACAGATCATGGAGCAAATAAGGAAGAGATACTCGGAGACCGTCATCGACCACTGGCAGAATCCGAGAAATTTCAAAAAGATAGAAGCCCCGGATGGATATGCTTTAGTCAAAGGCTCCTGCGGAGATACAATGGAAATGTTCATCAAGATAAAGAATGACAGAATTTCTGAATGCGGATTCCAGACCGACGGCTGCGGAACTTCTATCGTCTGCGGGAGTGTCGCCACAACTCTCGCCCAGGATAAGACATTCATTGAAGCTCTGGCGGGAGTCAGTGCAAACGATATCCTGAAAATACTGGATGGACTTCCCGCTACAGACGTCCACTGCGCTGAATTGGCTGCGGAAACCCTCAGACGGGCTTTGGCTGACTATCTCTATTATAAACAGTCTCCATGGAAAAAACGCTACAAAAAATCTTGACTGCATCGCCATCTCATTATTTAAACGGAGTGAACCATGAAAGAGTGTCAGGAAGAAAAAAACATGAGTGTCTGCAACTGCTCGTATGAACCGTGCAGCCGCAAAGGCATCTGCTGCGAGTGTATTCAGTACCATTGGAGAATGAACGAGCTTCCTGCCTGCCTCTTCCCAGATGATGTGGAAAGAACCTACGACCGCTCACTCAGAAGATTCATCGAGACTTACAAGGACAGGGTTTAAACAGAGACACTTTGAGCAAAAAAAAAGAGGAAAGCCTTCCCATTTATATCTACGGGCCCGTTCCCTCCAGGCGCCTGGGTTTTTCTCTTGGCATCGATATCATCCCTTTCAAAACATGCACTCTTGACTGTATCTACTGCCAGTTAGGCCCCACTACTAAAAAAACTCTACAGAGAAAAAAATTTTATTCTCAATCAGAAATCCTGCTCCAGATAAAAGAAAGGCTTGCGTCTAGACAGAGAATCGACATCATCACCTTTTCCGGGTCGGGTGAGCCGACCCTGAATAAAATCCTGGGAAATTTCATCAAAGAAATAAAAAAAATAACTTCTCTTCCCGTGGCTGTCCTGACCAACGGCACGCTTTTCACTGATAAAACCGTCAGAAGCTCATTGATGTCATCAGACTTGGTCATTCCCTCCCTCGATGCCGCCTCTCAGGAAGTCTTCATGAAAACTAACAGACCTTGTTCTCCTCTCAATATCGAAGACATCATAGAAGGATTGAAGGCATTCCGCCAGGAATTCAAGGGATCGATATGGCTGGAGATCATGCTGGTGAAAGGCGTGAATGATTCTCCATCTCATATCCAAAAGCTCAAGAAAGCCGTTTCCGGGATAAAGCCTGATAGAGTCCAGCTCAACACCGTTGTCCGGCCCCCAGCAGAGAAATCCGCACAGCCTTTGAGCCTCGATGAGATGGAAAATATAAGAAAAGCATTCGGAAAAAACTGCGAAATCATCGCCGAATTCGACAAAAAAGCACTCAAATCATCTCAAAAGGATTTAGAAGGTGCCATCCTCGCTATGATTCAAAGAAGACCCGTGACTCTTTCAGATATCTCAGCCTCTCTGGGAAGACATAAAAGCGAAGTCATCAAATACATTGATTTTCTCATCGAGGAAGGGAAGATTCGACCTGTCACCCATAAGGGCTTAAAATATTTCGAACCTGTCTGATCGAGTTTTAACTATTAGGAAATGGCTACAGGCTCAATTTGATCGGCCATAATGAGAGAACATAAAGATTCGATTGAAATA
>JASFPJ010000023.1:0-18612 GCA_050116035.1 Candidatus Aminicenantota bacterium
CTCATTAATTGTATCTTCTGGACGCCTGACTACCCGCGATTTGTCACAAAAGAAAGCCTGAAACAGTTATTTCTGGAGAATGTCAGACCTCGTCTCCGTGTGATTGGTGATATATCCTGCGATGTCGAAGGTTCTGTAGAGGTGACCGTTCGCTCAACCACACCTGATAATCCTGTTTTCGTATATGACCTCGAGAAAGACGAAGCCAGAGATGGAGTCAAGGGAAAAGGGCCCGTTATCATGGCCATAGATAATCTGCCTGCGGAGATTTCTCTTGAATCATCGGTATTCTTCAGCACCGCGCTCAAAACACTGATTCCCACTTTAGCCGCTGCGGATTTTTCTGGAGATTTTAAGAACTGTGGCCTCCCGGCTTCTGTCAAGAAAGCAGTCATTCTCTTTCGGGGGAAACTGACCCCGGACTATGAATACATGAAAAAATTTATTTAATATTAATAAAGGAGTCATACAATGAAAAAAGTCTTGATTCTAGGAGCTGGACTGGTGGCCAAGCCGTTAGTCAGGTATCTACTTGACCAGCCCGATTTCAAGGTTGAGGTAGCCAGCCGGACAGTGAGTAAAGCAGTGAAACTCATCGACAACCACCCAGATGGAGAAGCCAAGGAACTAAACTTGAAGGATGAAGAGGGTTTGAAAAAGGAGGTTGAAGGCTCTGATTTAGTCATCAGCATGGTTCCCTATGGATTCCATCCAAAAGTCGCCAAATACTGTATCGATTTTAACAAGCATATGGTCACCACTTCTTACGTGAGCGAGGTCATGCAGAATCTGGATGAACAAGCCAAAAAGGCCAACATACTGATTCTGAATGAGGTCGGACTGGACCCGGGAATCGACCATATGGAGGCGATGAGAATCATCCATGAAGTGGAAGAAAAAGGTGGGAAAATAAAGAGTTTCACTTCTTATTGTGGGGGACTGCCTGCTCCCGAGGCCAACACTAATCCATTCGGTTATAAATTTTCCTGGAGCCCTATAGGTGTCCTTCTTGCCGGAAAAAACTCAGCCCAGTATCAAAAAGACGGCCAGCAGGTTTTTATTCCCGCTGAGGACCTCTTTAAAGATCATTCACTGATCAACATCGAGGGACTGGGTGAGTTCGAAGGGTATCCCAACCGGAATTCCCTCCCGTATATTGAACTCTATGGAATCCAGTCCACAGAGACCATGCTCAGAGGAACACTCAGGAATAAAGGCTGGTGCTTGACCATGAAAAAGATGGTTGATTTAGGGATCCTCGATGAAGAGGAAAAAGAATGGGATGGGTTGACTTTCAAAGATTTTATCCGGAGATTGATGGGTAATCCCGCTGAGGAGAACATCCAGAAAGCGTTGAGCGCGTATCTCGGTATTGAGGAAGACTCGGATATCATTCAAAGGTTCGAGTGGCTTGGCCTGCTGAGCGATGAGAATATACCTGTCTCGAAAGGATCAGCTCTGGATATTCTGGGCGCCAAGATGCTGGAGAAACTGCAGTATGAAGAGGGGGAGAGGGATATGATTATCCTACAGCATCAATTCATCGCCTCTTATCCTGATGGCAAAAAAGAAAAGATCACATCCACTTTGATTGACTATGGCATCCCCGACGGAGATTCATCAATGGCCCGGACAGTTGGACTACCTGCAGCCATCGCCACTCGACTCATCTTAGAGGGAAAAATCGAAATGACAGGTGTTCATATCCCTGTTATTCCTGAGATCTATATCCCCATCCTCCAGGAATTGAAAGAATTGGATATTGCCTTTACAGAGACAAAAGAAGAAGTGTAATTGACAATATTCACAGGACGCCTATCTTTATAATGGGAGGATAAATTGAAACGAAAGCCTGTAGTCGGGGGATACTTTTATCCCGGAAGAGAAGATGCGTTAAAAGAGATGGTCGCGGGAATGATCGACATGGAAAGCGAAAAAGAAAAGGCCATATGTGTGGTTTCTCCCCATGCAGGATTTGAGTACTCGGGTCCTGTTGCCGGAGCTGTCTTCTCTTCTGTCGAGATTCCGGACACATTCGTCATTCTCGGTCCCAGCCACAGACCCATCCAGTCTCGTGTAGCCATCATGACGGAAGGAGCTTGGGAAACCCCTCTGGGTCAGGTACAAATTGAATCCTCACTAGCAGAGCTCATCATGAGTCATTCTCCGCTGGTCGAGAAAGATGAAATCGCACACGTTCATGAACATTCTCTCGAAGTTCAGCTTCCTTTTATTCAGTATCTGAGGGAAGATGTGGCGA
This sequence comes from Candidatus Aminicenantota bacterium, assembly GCA_050116035.1. GTDB lineage: Bacteria > Acidobacteriota > Aminicenantia > Aminicenantales > Aminicenantaceae > SOIA01. Next base: position 2,261 of record JASFPJ010000023.1, read on the forward strand.
TTGTACCGATATGTCTTTCCTACCATCTATCATTCAAGGAACTGGAGGATTTAGGTGGTGCCATCGCCAAAGGAATCAAGGATGTAAAAAAAGATGTGTTGATTGTAGCCAGCACGGATATGAGCCACTATGTAGATCAAAGTGTTGCCAAAGAAAAAGATTTTTTAGCGATCAACAGGATTCTTGAGCTGGATGCCAAAGGCCTTCATGATACTGTGGAAAGAGAAAACATCAGCATGTGTGGCTTTCAACCCACAACTTCTGCTTTAGTCGCTTCAAAGGAGCTTGATGCAGAAAAAGCTATCCTCATAAAATACCAGACTTCAGGAGACAGGACAGGAGATTACAGTGAGGTTGTCGGGTATGCTGGGATACGGATAACCTGACTCATTTCAGAGATTCAAAAGAATCAACTAGCCTGGATTATTCACGAGTCGAGGTTGCCGTAGACTCCGTTGCGAAGAGCGTAGCGAATGTGGCAATCTCATGCTGGTCGCGATGAATGATGAGTTCACAACGCTCTCTTCGATCGCTCGTGATGACGTGGTTGTCCACCGCGCTTGCACTGTAACGAAGTAGACGTCGTTGCGAGGAGAGAAACGACAGCGGCAATCTCGTGAAGTTAGCGATACACTTTGAGATCGCCACGCTTCGCTCGCGATGACATTGATCTAATGAATAGGTCGTCAGATTTGCTCGCCGAAGGGTTAAAGATGCCGACATAAGATGAATTTTTCTCTAAATACAGCTGTTGTAATTAAGAAATCGGCCGATTTTATGAATAATTCAGGAAGGTTGGATCTCCGTTTTTTTTCCCCCATTCAGACAATTTAAAAAATGGATGAATAGGATTAGGATTTGAAAATGGCTCGGTGTCAGGCTTTATATGCATAAACAAAGATTGGCTAAATTCCTTCATTATGCGTACGAAATGGACAGAACTTAGCCTCGATAACAGAACTTTCAAGGCTTGATTTCAACAGTAAAATATCCGGAAGGGAAGCTTGAACCACGGACACACGGCAGGGCTGAGTTTAATGGATAAAGAGTATTTCTTTTTAATCGAAAAAATTGTCTAACTTACAGATATTAAAAGAATTAAAAGGATGCCGCGAAGGCATTGATAGACTATCTCTAACCAGTGGTCATTTGACAAAATTTAGGGTTTAATGCTATAAAAATTTTGGAGTTAATACATGGAAACCTCTGATTTAAGAGACAAAGATAAGCTGATTCTCAACTTGATAATTGAAACCTACCTGAAAAGCGGAAAACCAACAAGCTCTGGATTTATTGCCAGGAGGAGTCCTTTATCTGTATCTCCGGCAACAGTGAGAAACATAATGACCAAACTTGAAGAACATGGATATCTGTATCAACCGCATACATCAGCAGGGCGTATCCCGACAGATAAAGGTTTGAGATTGTACGTGAATAATTTGTTTGAAGAAGCGATTCTTCCAGAGAAGCAGGTCGAGTTTCCTGAAGATTTTCATCTTGAGATGAGTGATTTTAACTCCCTCCTGAATCGTGTATCAAAGATGCTGGCCGAGCATTCGGATAACCTGGGTTTTGTTCTCTCGCCAAGAATTTCAAAGATCAATTTTCGTCATATCCGCTTCATTAAGATATCCGAATTCAAGGTGATAATCATCCTGATCACCACCTCAAATTTTGTGCTTAACGAGATTTTCCAGACAAGCACTTATCTGACTCAACTCGAGCTTGACAGAGCCTCGCAGTATATGAACCAGAATTTTGTAGGGAAAAATTTTATTTTTGTTCGGGACTATCTCTTCAAGGAGCTCCCTAAATTCAAACTCAAGTATGAAGATGTAATCGAAAAATTGTTTACTCTGCTCAAATCATATATCTCGCAGGAAGAAGAAAATCAGATTTTCTTACAGGGAACACCCAAATTATTGGAGAAGCACGATCTATTTGAAATGGGGAAGTTGAAAACACTTTTTCAGAATTTCGAAGAAAAGGCAAAACTGGCCAGACTCCTTTCTGATTTTATCAGTCTGGATCGGGTTAAAGTGCTGATTGGATCAGAGCTGAACATTCCAGACATTACAGATTGTTCCCTCATTCTTTCCCATTACGGTACTCACAGTCAAATCCTTGGATCGTTGGGCATTATCGGACCAAAAAGAATTCCGTATAAAATGATCATTCCATTGGTGGATTCTGTTGCCAACAGACTCAGCCAAACCATCAGTTTCAATCAGTAGGAGGAAAGATGACAAAGAAGTCAGTCAGTCCGGCTCCAAAAGGGAGAAGTCCCAAGCCTTCACAGGATAAAACACAAGCATTGAAGGATAAATTAAAGAAAAAAGAAGGGGATGTAAAACTCCTCAAAAAGGAAAATGAGAGTCTGAAAGAACAGAATTTGAGAAAGATGGCCGATATGGAGAATTTGAAGAAAAGGGTTGCACGAGAAAAGGCTGAGTTTTATCAGTATGCTCTCTCTGAGTTCCTGACAGAACTTTTTTCAATCTTAGATAATTTTGAGAGGGCTCTCGGGAGCCGAGATCAAGGAAATGGAAAAAGTTTTCGAGAAGGTGTTGAGATGATCTACAAACAGTATCAGGACCTCTTGATTAGATACGGCGCCAAACCGATAGAAACCAGCAATAAAAAGTTCGATCCTCATCTGCATCAGGCTTTCATAACTGAAGAATCTGAAGATGTCGACGAGCCTGAAATCATTGAGGAATTGCAGAAAGGATACACGCTCCATAACAGACTTCTTCGTCCGGCTCTAGTCAAAGTCGCCGTTCCAAAAAAGAGTAAGTAAACATGGGGCAAGTTATCGGGATTGATCTAGGAACGACTAATTCTTGTATCGCTCATCTCGAAGGGGGGAAACCCCAGGTTATCCCTAATCTGGATGGACAGAGAACCACCCCTTCTGTCGTGAGTTTCACAGATACCGGTGAAAGGTTAGTGGGGAGCTTAGCCCTGAGGCAGGCCACTACGAATCCCGAAAATACCGTGTCGGCCATAAAGAGGCTTATCGGTCAAAAAATTGATTCAGAAGTCACCAAAGAAGCTCATAAAAAAGTTCCTTATAAGCTGACGGATGCTCCAAATGGAGATATTATGATCACTCTGGATTCAGAAGCCATCAGCCCCCAGGAAATATCTGCGATGATCCTCGAGTATTTGAAGGAGTGTGCTGAAGCTCATCTTGGGGAAGAGGTGTCTGAGGCCGTGATTACTGTTCCCGCTAATTTTAATGATCACCAGAGAAAGGCCACAAAGGACGCTGCCAAGATCGCTGGTTTGAAAGCCATGCGTATCATAAACGAACCCACTGCCGCCTGCCTGGCTTACGGACTCGAAAAGATGAAAAATGGCATTGTCGCCGTGTATGATCTTGGTGGAGGGACCTTCGATATCACACTGATGGAAGTGAGCGATGGAGTTTTTCATGTTTTAGCCACCAACGGGAATTCCTATTTAGGAGGAGAGGATTTTGATGACCGTATTGGGGATTGGGTCATTGAAGAATTTGAAAAGGAGAACAAGATCGACCTTTCCAAGGATATTTTCGTTCGGCAGCGGATTAAAGAAGCGGCGGAAATTGCCAAGAAAGATCTTTCTTTCTCCCATGAAAGCAAGATTCATCTCCCTTTTATCTATTCTGATAAATCCGGGGCAAAACATATAAAACTAGATCTTTCCAGAGCGAAATTGGAAGATTTAACGGAATATTTGATTGAAAAAACGTTTCCGTTCATAGAGAGGGCACTTGAGGACAGCCAGTTGAGTCCGAAAGATATTGAACAAGTCATTCTAGTCGGCGGCCAGACACGCATGCCCAAAGTCAAGGAAATGATCAAAGATTTCTTTGGGAGAGAACCCGAGGAAAACATCAATCCTGATGAGATAGTGGCCATGGGAGCGGCTATCCAATCCGGGATTATAGAAGGGAAGGCAGACGAGGCGGCTCTTCTCCTGGACGTGACTCCTCTTTCATTGGGAATAGAGACTGAAAATGACTCATTCGTCACGATCATCGGGAGGAATACCACCATCCCCACAAGAAGGACAAGGGCATTTACAACTGTCAGGCACAACCAGAAAAGAGTGCGCGTCCATGTCCTTCAAGGCGAGAGTGGGAAGGCTTCGGAGAACATCTCGCTGGGTGTGTTTAGTTTAGTGGGAATCGCTCAAGCCCCTGCTGGTCTGCCTCAGATAGATGTCACATTTGAGATAGATGCGGATGGAATCGTCAAAGTGACCGCCAAAGATGTGGAAACTGGAAGAGTTAAAAAGATTGAAGTTAAACCATCCTCTGGCCTTTCGAGTGAAGAGATCGAGAGGATCATCGCCAAAGCTCAATGTGACAAGCAAGATGAAGAGGAAGAGAAAGAAGTCAAGAAAGAATGAATAGAAGAGACTACTATGAGATCTTGAATATCTCACCGAATGCCTCTTCGGAGGAGATTAAAAAGGCTTACCGTCAGATGGCTCTGAAATTCCACCCAGACAGGAATCCAGGCAATAAAGAGGCGGAAGAAAAATTCAAAGAGGCGGCCGAGGCATACAGCGTTCTTATTGACCCTGAAAAAAGGTCGGTTTATGACAGGTTGGGTCACGAAGGTCTGCGGGGAGAAGGCTTTAGCGGTTTTTCAGGGTTTAATTCTTCTATCTTTGAAGATTTCGAAGATATTCTAGGTAATTTTTTTAGTTTTGGATTCGGAGATTTATTCGGGACAAGGCAGCGGGCGAAGTCGCATTATCCCCAGAGAGGGAGAGATTTGGCTCTGGAGTATGAAGTGACCTTGGAGGAATCCGCTTTTGGAGTGGATAAAGACATCAAGCTCAACAGGGTGGAACTCTGTTCTGTCTGCCATGGTGCAAAAATGCGTCCTGGGACTCAGAAATCAGTCTGTCACACATGCCAAGGAAAAGGGCAGGTCCGTTATCAGCAAGGATTTTTCGTTGTTTCACGCACATGCTCAACATGCAGAGGAACAGGAGAAATTATCACTTCCCCTTGTTTGGAGTGCAGAGGTAGCGGGAAAGTTAAGCAGAAGAAAGAATTGAAAATAAAGATTCCGGCTGGTGTGGATGATGGAACGAAGCTCAGGATTGAGGGAGAGGGAGAGGCTGGAGACCAAGGGGCACCACGGGGAGATCTCTATGTGATTATTCATGTGAAACAACATGATTTTTTCAAGCGAGATGGGAATAATCTCTACTGTGAGATTCAGATTCCTTTCACTCAGGCCGCACTGGGAACAACTGTCGAGATTCCAACACTTGATGGGAATGAAAAGCTCGATATCCCCATAGAAACTCAGCCAGGAGAGGTCTTCAGGTTGAAAGGAAACGGAATAAAAAGTCTTCACAGCTATAAAAAGGGCGATTTATTCGTTAAGGTTAACGTGGAGACTCCTAAGAAATTAACAAAGGAGCAAAAGTCCTTGCTCCAGCAGTTCGCTCAGTCCAGGGGAGAAGAGTTCAAATCCCATACACGAAAATCCAAAAAAAAGGGAAAAAATATTTTTCACTAGAGCAAAGTTGACTTCGAATCGTTTCTCTATAAAACAAAGCCATATCCGTTCTTCTTCTGTTTTTCTGGATGGAGAAGAACACCATCATCTGAGTAAGGTGGCCAGAATCAAACCAAAGGAGAAAGTGTGGCTTTTTGACGAGCGGGGAACAAACTATTTGGCAAGAGTAGAGGAGATCACCAAAGAAAGGACACGACTTGCCATACTCGAGAGACAAGTCTCTCCTGAACCCAGGGTGAAAATCACACTTGCCCAGGCACTTATTAAATCAAAAAAAATGAACAGCATCCTTCAGAAAGCCACAGAGTTGGGCGTGATGACAGTCATCCCTGTTATCACAGCGAGAACAATTGTCAGGATAGAAGAAAAGGTTGAAAAGAAGCTGGAAAGATGGCAAAAGATTATTCATGCAGCGGCCAAGCAGAGCCAGATTCCTTTCCTTCCTTCAATATCTTCTCCTGTAACACTTGAACAACTGGTGGAAGAAAGGGAGGAAGCCAAGAAACTTGTGCTGAGCGAAAACAGAGGAAAATATCTGAGGGATATTCTCGTTCAGGGCTCTCGTCCAGATGTCGAGAGGGAGGAGCTTCCCTCGTCAGTCATCCTCCTTGTGGGACCGGAAGGGGGGTGGACCAGTGAGGAAGAGAAGTTTATTCTCGACCATGGATATGAAGCTGTGAGTCTTGGGAGGCAGGTATTGAGAGCTGAGACAGCCGCTCTGTCTAGCCTAGCTATGATCTCTCATTTTTGGAATTCATGAGATGTTTCTGCAAGGACAAAAAGTAGGCAAATACCAGATACTGCGTTCTCTCGGCAGTGGAGGTTTTGGTTCTGTATTCTTGGCCAAGGACACATGGCTGAACATCAAAGTCGCCATCAAAGTCCCTCATAAACAATCCTTAGAACTCTTTAAACTGTTGAAAGAACCAAGACTCCAGGCCGTGTTGGATCATCCGAATATCGTGCGGATGATTTCAGCTGAAAAGGAAAACAAAGTCTTTTTCATGGTGATGGAATACATTAAAGGAAAAACTCTGGAAAAAATTCTTGAAAAAGAAAGGACTCTTGACTTCGAGAAGGCCATTGATTATATCAACCAAGTCTGTTATGGGGTGGATCATGCCCATAAAAACAAGATTGTCCACAGAGACTTGAGGCCTTCAAACATAATCGTGTCTGAAGACGGGACAGCGAAAATCACAGATTTTGGGACTTCGGTTTGGCTGAACAATGTCCCCTACGCCTCCACAAGAATCGGTTCTCCTCCGTACATGGCTCCTGAGCAGTTCATGGGAAAGGCTACTTTCACTTCGGACATATATTCCCTGGGTTGCATTTTTTATGAAATGGTTACAGGCGAGCCACCGATCATTGATCCTGATCCATTCAAAATCCTGGAAAAGGCAAAGAGCGGGAAAATCAAGCCGCCCCGATTGAAAAACGACTCTATCCCCAAAGATATCGATGATATTATCATGAAATGTCTGGCGACAAAAACGGATGAGAGGTATCAAAAACCTTCGGAGATTATCAGGCGACTCGCCGTTTTTAAGGGTAAAGACTCGAAAAAATCTGAAATTGATGACATCCTGGGTCGGATTAAGGCAAGAGAAAGGGGCGTGACTCGTCCCTGCTGGAATTGTCGGCGACCTTTGCCTCATAAATCAAAAATTTGCCCCTACTGCGGTGAAGCTGTTTGAAAGAAATGCAAGCGAAATGAAAGAAAAAGCGGTTTCGTTTTTGCTGAATTGACTTAAACAGTCGATTAAGATAAGATGAATTCCAGTTTACTGTTATTAATAACCAAATAATAAATCTATGTCATATTACTTAGGAGTCATGAATGAGTCCATTTAATGAGAAAGATGGAGTCGTCTGGATGAACGGGCAGTTTATCCCCTGGAAGGATGCGAATATCCATATCGCATCCCACGTCATCCATTATGGGAGTGGCCTGTTTGAAGGATTCCGGGCTTATGACACTCCAAAAGGAGCCGTGATTTTCCGCCTCGATGCCCATGTCAAAAGGCTCTATAATTCGTGCAAAATGTACCGCATGGAAATTCCATATTCTCAGGAAGAGTTCGAGAAGGCGGTTATCGAAACGATTCATGAAAATAAGCTAAAAGCCTGCTATATCCGACCAGTTGTCTACCGGGGCTATGGGACCTTAGGAGTGGATCCTTTTCCTAATCCGGTTGACTGCGCCATTCTTGTCTGGGAATGGGGGCAGTATTTGGGAGAGGATGCGCTGGAAAAAGGAGTGGATGTCAAGATTTCCACTTGGCAGAGAATGGCTCCCAACACTTTTCCAGCCTTAGCCAAATCCGGGGCAAATTATATGAACTCTCAGTTGATAAAAATGGAGGCCATACTGGAGGGCTATGTGGAGGGCATTGCTTTGAACGTGAGAGGACATATATCTGAAGGGAGCGGAGAAAACGTATTCCTGGTGATGGATGGTCAAATACACACTCCCCCTCTGTCTGCATCCATCCTTCCTGGCATCACAAGAGACACTGTTATCCGATTATCCAAAGATGCGGGGATTCCTTTTGTTGAAGAAACGATCCCCCGAGAAATGCTCTATCTTGCGGATGAAGTCTTTTTCACTGGCTCTGCCGCTGAAATAACGCCTATACGCTCCATAGATAAGATACCCATCGGAAGTGGCAAAAGAGGGCCGGTCACCAAGAAACTCCAAGATGAATTCTTTGGCTACATCGACGGCGAAAAGGGAGATAAATATAACTGGCTTGTGTATATATAAACTCTATTTAAGGAGCAATAGCGATGAAAATTGATGATTTTTTAAAAATAGCCATCGAAAGTGATGCTTCAGATCTTCATTTAAAACCCGGAAACCATCCTATACTTCGTATCAACGGAGTCCTCAAACCTTTAACCTCATTTCCCAGGTTGAATGCAGAACACACACAGCTTCTGGCTGAACAGATTATGACAGGCTCTCAAAAAAGCTTACTCGAAGAGGACTTGGATCTGGATCTAGCCTACAGTTTTGCAGGTTTTGGCCGGTTCAGGGGAAACATTTTCCATCAGCGGGGATCATTAGGCATTGCTTTAAGAATTATCCCTTTAGAGCCCATGTCAATTAAAGAGCTGAGATTGCCTGAAGTTTTGGAGATGATATCTCTTGAACAGAGGGGACTTGTCCTGTGCACCGGAACAACTGGAAGTGGAAAAACGACCACGCTGGCGAGTATGGTCGACTTCATCAATACCCAACGAACGGAAAATATAATTACCATCGAAGACCCGATCGAGTACCTGCACAGAGACAAGAAATCAACTGTCTGCCAGAGAGAGGTGGGCGTGGATGTGAAAAACTTCTCCAGGGGGCTCAGAGCGGGTCTCAGGGAAGACCCTGACGTCATTCTCGTGGGAGAGATGAGGGACAAAGATACGATAGAGACAGCCATTGTCGCGGCTGAAACCGGCCACCTCGTCATGAGCACGCTTCACACTCTGGATGCGGTGGAAACTATCAACCGAATCGTTTCTGTCTTCCCCCCTCACAGTCAGAAACAAGTCAGGTTTCAGCTCTCCAGTATCTTGAAGGCTGTCATCTCCATGCGGCTTATTCCTGAAAAAGGAGGAAAAGGAAGGGTTCCGGCTGTAGAAATCATGATCAACACTCCCTATATACAGGAGTGTATCATAAAGAAGGAAAAGACAGCGCTCATTAGAGACGCTATCGAAGCTGGCGTGTCTCAATACGGTATGCAGACCTTTGATCAATCGATATACTATCTCTACAAGAATGACTTGATTTCTTTTGAACAGGGTTTGAGGTATTCATCGAATCCGAATGACTTCAAGCTCAGAGTGGCCGGCATTCAGTCCTCAGCCGATGTCTCTCGCGAAGAGATGGAAAAAGAGATGTCTGAAGTTAAGAAAGATAAATAATACACTCAATGAAGTCTCAGGAGATTCGGGAAACTTTTTTAGACTTCTTCGCTGAAAAAAACCATAAGATAATCAAAAGCTCCTCACTCCTTCCCAAGGACGACCCGACTATTCTATTCACAAATGCCGGGATGAATCAGTTCAAGAACACCTTTTTGGGCCTCGAGAAAAGAAGTTACAAGAGGGCCGCGTCTGTCCAGAAATGCATGAGAGTCAGTGGAAAACACAACGACCTGGAACAAGTGGGGAAAACCAGCAAGCACCATACCTTTTTCGAAATGCTCGGAAATTTTTCATTCGGCGATTATTTCAAGAAAGAAGCTATCGAATATGCCTGGGAGCTTATCGTTGGGGTTTTCAAGCTCAAGAAAGAAAACGTCTACGCCACGGTGTATGAAGAGGACGATGAGGCTTATAAAATCTGGAACGAGACCATAGGAATTTCTTCCGACAGAATATTTCGCTTCGGGATAAAAGACAATTACTGGGCCATGGGAGAGACAGGTCCCTGTGGGCCTTGTTCCGAGATTCATTATGATCTTGGCGCTGAGATAGAGGAAGGGGATCCTTATCCCTTGATAGAGAAGGGGAGTGACCGCTTTTCAGAATTGTGGAATCTTGTGTTCATGCAGTTTCATCAGGATGAAAAGGGGAATCAGCATCCTTTGCCCTCGCCTTCCATCGACACCGGGATGGGACTCGAGAGGCTGGCTGTGGCTCTTCAGGGATTCTCCAGCAACTTCGACACGGATCTCTTCCAACCCCTTATCCAGGAGGTGTGTGAAATCGCGGGAAGAGAATACCCCTCTCATGATGAAGGCGATATCGCCGTGCGGATAATCGCTGACCATATCCGGGCTGTGTCCTTCCTGATTTCAGACGGAATCATGCCCTCCAACGAAGGTCGGGGCTATGTTTTAAGAAGGTTGATTCGACGGGCGTTCCGCCAAGGGAATTCGATAGAGATTGAAGAGCCTTTCCTTTATCGGCTAGTGGGAGTGGTGTGCGATATCATGAAGGATGCGTATCCAGAGCTTCTCCCCTCCGCAAATTATATTTCTAAAATCTGTCAGTCCGAGGAGAAACGTTTCGCGTTGACTCTTTCATCTGGTCTTCGGACGTTTAACCAGTACATCAAAGAGGCTAAGAAGGCCGGAAAAAAATTGCTTTCCGGGGCAAAGGCATTCAAATTGTATGATACATACGGCTTTCCGCTTGATCTTTCCAGAGAACTGGCCGAAGAGCAGAATATGGATGTAGGGGAGAAAGATTTCCATCGCGAGCTCGAAAAACAGCGCGAAAGGGCACGCCTTTCATGGGAAGGAGAAGAGAGGCAAAAGGGGAAGAAAGTTTATGAAAAACTCAAAAGGCTCAGTGTGGAGTACGTGGGGTATGAGCAGGAGATGATTCCAGAAGCGAAGGTCACCGCTCTTTTGAGGAAGGATCAAATTGTTCAAGAACTCAAGGAAGGGGAAGCGGGAGAGATATTTCTCGATCAGACTCCCTTCTATGCCGAAGCCGGAGGACAGACGGGCGATTCCGGGGTTTTAAAAAATCCTCATTTTGCCGCAGTCGTTGAGAGCGCATTCTATCCCACACCTGACCTTATTTCCCATAAAGTGAAGGTGATATCAGGAAAGATTAAAGCGAATGACAAGGTGGAAGCGGCCATAGATGTGCCAAACCGAAGGAAGATCAGTAACAACCACACGGCAACCCACCTTTTGCATGCCTCCTTAAGGCAGATCTTGGGCGACCATGTCAAACAGGCCGGCTCTCTCGTGGAGTCGTCCCGGCTCAGGTTCGATTTCACTCATTTCGCGGCTCTAAGCAGTACAGAACTCGAACAGATCGAGCTTCTTGTCAACGAGAAAATTAGAGAAGGCATCAAAGTCGAAACTAAAGTCACGACATTGGAAAAGGGACTCGAAGAAGGAGCTATCGCGATTTTCGAAGAGAAGTACGGGGAAAAGATCAGGATGGTCACTATCGCTGATTTCAGCAAAGAACTCTGCGGAGGTGTTCATGTGCACTCGACGGCACAGATCGGCCTGTTCAAGATCATCGCGGAGTCCAGTATTGCGGCGGGCATGAGACGGATTGAAGCCTTGACAGGAGAAGAAGCCTTAAAGCGTACACAGGAGACAGAAGAGTTGTTGATCGACGTCCAGACAGCCCTGAATTCTCCGAGGGAAGGTCTGCTCGCTCAAATAGAGAAATTAAAGGAATCCGTGAAGAGTAAAGAGAGAGAAACCAAAGCCATGAGACAGAAGATGGCCAAGCAGGAGCTTAAAGAAAAAGAAGAAGAGGTCAGGAAAATTCAGGGAATTTCTGTCCTCGTTCAGATGGTGAAGGGATTGAACAACACTGAGCTTCGAGAGTTGGCCGATTCTCTCAAACAGAAGATTGGCTCAGGAGTCGTGGTGTTGGGGTCTGCTTCCGGTAAGAAGGTCTTTCTGGTGACTGCCGTCACCAAGGATTTAATAGCCCGTATAAAAGCCGATGAATTGGTTAAGGAGATCGCTTTGCGGTTAGACGGTGGGGGAGGGGGGCGTCCGGACTTTGCCCAAGCCGGAGGAACCAAACCCGAGCAGCTGGAAGAAGTATTGGAAGAAAGCTATTCAATCATCGAAAAAATGATTTCTTAAAAACTGGAGTCAAGCTTTGAAAGTTGGAATATTATGTTTAGGTTTTGTCAATATTAATGCCCATAAGACTGGAATAAAACCTAAATCTCACCAGCCAGACAAAGCCTGGCCCCAATTTAAATTAAAAATCACCCCAAAAGGGGATTGAATAAATCCCGGAAATCAATCATCATATGGCACTGATAATAAAAAGGATGATGAAGAAACCCAAAGCACAGAGATTGATGATCTTCGGAGTGACTGCATTCTTGGTGCTTGTTGCTTCTCTCTTTATGGAAACCCCTGTTCAAGCTGAATCCGGATATCCCGGAAGGTTTGATGCCCTCATTGAATCCATCGCTAAAGATTATGGATTGGAGTCTTCCCTGATTCATTCCATAATCCGCACTGAATCCAATTACGATCCTAATGCTGTCTCTTCCAAGGGAGCGGTGGGATTGATGCAGCTCATGCCAGAGACGGCTGAAAAATATGGAGTCAGAGATCTTTATGATCCCAGGCAAAACATAATGGGGGGGGTCAAATATCTAAGAGATTTGATAAACTCCTTCGATAGCAAGACCGATTATGTGCTCGCCGCATACAATGCCGGCCACAATGCCATAAAAAAATACAGAGGAATCCCTCCTTTTCCCGAAACAAAAAGATTCATTCAGAAAGTCAAAGCCACTTATCCACACTCCACTATTCGGAACAGGACTAAAATTTATAAGTACTATGACGATTCAGGAAGAGTGGTGTTCACGAACAGCAGTCTTCTCTATTCTCAGAATAAGAAGAAAAACCAGGAGAATGAGAAGTGAGGTTGCTGGTTTTCTCGGAAAGAACACCCAGAAGCGATGCCTTACAGTTGACCCTTGACGAGTAAATTCTGGGGAAAGATTTCAAAGGTTGCCGGTAGTGTACCGACCTGTTCGCCATCCACTTCGATGAGAACGTCTTTCTCCTCTCCTTCGGCAAACGCTTCAATTTTACTACCCTGGATTAGAGATATTTTTGGATGAGAGAGATGGGTTCCTGTGTAGATCTTCCAGACATTCCGGAAGAATTCCAGTTTCTTCATGCCTTTGACGAGTACAACATCGAAGAGACCGTCATCAAGCTTTGCTTTGGGCGCTATTTTCATCCCTTTCCCGAAGATTCTCCCGTTTGAGATAGTCCCGATGAGATATTCATCCTCCGGGAGGTTCTGCCCATCGATTCTTATTTTGATTTTCTTATTCTTGTAACTCACAAAGGTGGAAATCAAGCATTTCAGATAAGATGATGCTTTCCGCTGCATTCTGTTTTCATTAACTTTTTTTACGACTTCTCCTCCTATCCCGAAATCTGAGACATTCAAGAAGAACCTTTCATCTTCTTCTCCCGAATGATTTTTAAACCTTACCCTTCCGATGTCTATCAAGGAGGAAGGAGCATGAGAGACGACCTTGAGTGCATTCTTCAGTCTTAATGGAATATTCAGGCTTCTCGTAAAATCGCACCCTGTTCCCGATGGAACGATTCCCAGAGCCGCCATTGGATTGATAATTTTCTTGTCTTCGTAAAAGCCGTTGGCAATTTCATTGATTGTTCCGTCACCCCCGACTCCCACGATCAGTTCTGTGCCTTCTTTTATAGCGACTCGGGAGATCTCAGTGGCTTGCAAGGGTTTTTCAGTGAATTCATACTTGAATTCTTTTAAAAAACTCTTCAGACCGTCTTTAATTTGATTCCATTTTTTCCGCGTCTTGCCTTTGTTGGATTCAGGGTTGACGATTACCTGTGTTTTCATGGACGTTCGGATCTCCTTGAGGAGGTTGAGGAGGTTTTTTCTTGAAAAGGGATATGCCAATGATTCCACCCAGGGCTCCCAGAGCCGAGAAGATGATTCCGCTGACTAAAAGCTCGAAAAGAATCTTCGGAACGGTTGTTTCAAAGGCACTCTCGCTAAACATGTCTTCGAATCCAGATGGCATCTCTTGCATGTATTCGGCAAATCTTTCCATCAATCTCTGGTAAATTTCCCTGTTCAGCGGCGTCAATATCAAGTCAACAATTGTTTTGACCACAGCCGCCACGATTCCTGTGAAAACGCCGATGATGGCACCATCACTCGAAGTCAAAGGTCCGGGGGTGTTCTTATCGAGAAGATAGGTGGCAAGTATCGCTCCTCCGATAATCCAGAGGCAGCACAAGCAGCTGACGATAGGAATTCCGGAAAGTAAACCTGCGATAGCGCCACCGATGAGAGCCGGTGTCAGCACGAGTGTTTTTTGATCATTCATCCTTCTTCCTTTCTGTCTGTTTTTTCTATTCTAGTTTGATTTTCATCCGGATTTCAAGGCATATTTTCGAGCCTTTTTAGCTTTTTCTCGATCCCTATGGATAAAGAAATCGGAAACTCCGGTAATGAAATAAAAAGGCAAGATTAAGCCCCAGAGGAATCCCGTTAAAAAGCGTATCCAGTGAGGAGAGTTCCAGAGATGGAAAAAATTTCCCATGGCATCGAATACTAAAGGGGATGTGACAAGGATAAAAGTCCGAGTTCTGGGCAGGATTGTGTCAGAGAATCCTCTTCGAAGAGCGTAGAGCCCCATTCCTCCCAAAAATCCAAAATAAATTCCCAGACAACGGCCGCACACGGCAAGAGGGTGACCGAACAAGAAAAAGGATCGAGAAGGTATTTGATGGCAGATGGGCGCAAATACTAAATAGGCAAAGCTGTTTAAACCAGAACCTTGGCTTTTGAGATATGGAGCCAGGAAAATGACCCCCAGCCAGAAAAGAATCCCGGTTAGTGTCAGAAAATAAACACGTCTAACTCTGTTTTTTTCTTCATTTCGAGAGGTTTTTGGTTTGAAAAGGACAGATGAATTCACGGGGAAAGATTTATTTTTGTACTTTTTCTTCATGGATTGACTACATCTTCATGCAAGCCTGAATTATTCATAAAATATGTCGACACTATATATCATTTTTAATGAATAGTTCAGGCTAACCTGGATTATTCACGAGCTGAGGTTGCTGTAGATGCGAGGCGTGGCCCATGAAGCTGTGGTCATCCACCGCGATTGGGCCGCAACAAAGCAGATGCAGTGAGATCGGCTCGCCCTTAGGGTAAAAGATGCCGACATAGAAAAAATGTATGCTCATGAAAGAAAGTCTGAATCTTGATTTTGAGAAAAACCTGCCTAAAAATCTCATATCATCGAGAATGTTATATAATGTCGGCATATTTTATGAATAGTTCAGGCTAACTGAGAGGAGAGAGTTTGTCAATTCAATAACTCGCCCGATTACGGACCGCCTATACAGGCATCATGCTTTTTTCGCTTCATGCACCAGAATGAGTACAAAACACATGATGAAAGAATGTTTTTGGAAATCCCATGGCTCCCGTCGGGTTTTTTTAAGAGCGTTTCTCTCCATCTTTGCTATCACGTATTTGGAAAATCCTAAGAAACTCAGATAAAATTTGACAGAATTCCCTTCAAGGTGTAAATTTTAACCTTGTCTTTCTCATATTTTTATACGGAATGTGAATGGTTATCCTGAATTACCAAAGGAGGTCATGATGAACGCAATTAAAACAAAGAAGGTCATCTCATCAATTATTCTGTTCCTTCTTCCTATCACTTTTCTTTTCTCTCAATCCGAAGACGCACAAAAATTATTGGAAAGCAATATAGAGGGGATAGTCACTCTCATGGCCGTAGGAGGAGATAATACTATTGTTGGAGAAGGAGTTGGGTTTGTGCTCGAGCGAGGAGTCATTGCCACATGTTATCAGCTAGTATCAAAAGCCGTGAATGTGACCGGGAAAAATTCCAAAGGGAAAGAAGTCAAGATAGAAGGCATCCTGGCAGTCGATAAAAATTCAAACATTGCTTTACTCAGTATAAAAGGAAAAGCGCCGGCCTTCACGATAGGGAGTTCAGAGGAATTAGAGTCAGGGAAGAAAGTCTTCGCCATCGGAAGCACTGAAGCAGAAGAAATCATAATTTCAGAGGGAGAAGTGAAGGGCGTGCTTGACCTCACAGCTGAACGAAAAGTCGTCCAAACCTCGCTGGACGTGCCGAGGTATTTTAACGGAGCTCCACTTTTAGGGGAAAATGGTCAAGTCCTGGGCATGGTCATTTTTTTTGACAGAAGAGTCAGAATTACCGTTCCGTCTGACATATTGAACACGCTCCAGAAACAGACTTTGACCAAATGGAAGGACTGGCAACCAGAGGACTATCTGGATTCCCCGGAAGGATCATTATTC
>JASFPJ010000024.1:0-18546 GCA_050116035.1 Candidatus Aminicenantota bacterium
CACAGGTAAATGCCTTCCGCGGCAAAGTCAACAGGCCTTAATTTGACATGGGCTTCCTGGAAGAAACCATCCGGGCTCAACGGGACCTTGAACAACCGGGCTATTTCCCGGCTTCCCTTGGAGGGAACAGCAGCGGCGGACAGGACCAGTAAATCGGCGTCTAATGTGAGCCTCTGACCTAAAATGGGATCAGGAACAGTTACCCTTAAAACAGGTTTGCCCCCCTCTGCGGCCGATTCCACCTGGGGCTTGTCCTCCGGATCCCAGCGAATGAACTTCACATCTTTCTCCGCTGCCTCACGATAATAATCCTCTGTGAACCCATAAGTTCTCATATCCCGAAAGAGAATATAGATGTCCATCTTCGGATTTATCTCTTTGAGTTTCAAGACGTTCTTTATGGCTTGGCTGCAACAAATACGTGCGCAGTAATTTCTGTCTTCCTGTCTGCAGCCGACACACTGGATCATCACCAGACTCCGGGAGTTGGTCACTCTTTTTTCATCATTGGCGATCTGCTCCTCCAATTCGAGCTGGGTCAACACTCGGTCATCTTCCCCATACAAGTATTCGGTGGGTTTATATTCGTCAGCGCCCGTAGCAAGGATAGCTGCGCCATGGTGGATTTTTTTGACCCTTCCTTCAGATTCCACAGTGGTGATGAAATTGCCCACATAGCCGGAAACATCCGTGATTGTCGCATCGTGGGATACATGGATTAAAGGATGTCGATAAACCTTGCGGATCAGATCATGCAAATAGGCCTGAACATCCAGCCCTTCCAGAGTGGTATGAATTCTTCGCGCCATTCCCCCTAATTCTGGTTCCTTTTCCAGCAGGTGAACCTCAAATCCCTGGTTGGCTAAGGCCAGAGCACTGGTCATCCCAGCCAGGCCACCCCCCACCACTAATCCTGTCTTGTTGACGGGCAGATCGAATTCCTGGAGGGGCTCCAAATGGATGGTCCGGGCCACGGACATCCGAACGATATCCTTTGCCTTTGCCGTGGCTTCTTCCTTTTGTTTAGAGTGAACCCAGGAGCAGTGTTCTCTAATATTCGCCATTTCGAAGAAATATTGATTGATTCCCCCTTCCCGAAGCGTGTCCCTGAACAGCGGCTCATGTGTCCTGGGAGTGCAGGCAGCCACAACCACGCGATTAAGCCCTTTTTCCCGGATGGTGTTTGATATTTGCTCGGCCGCGTCGGTGGAACACACGAAGAGTCCTTCTTCCGCATGAACAACATTGTCTAAGGTGGAGGAGTATTCAACGACTGAAGGAACATCGACCACTCTTCCGATATTTGCGCCGCAGTGACACACAAACACACCCACTTTGGCCGCTTCTTTGGAAACATCCTTTTCCGGCGGATAGACCCTGTCCCTGGCCAGTTTCCCTCGCCGGTAATCGAGGAGACGACCACAAATGGCTCCAGCCCCGCTGGCAGTCACAACCGATTCGGGGATATCCATCGGGCCCAGGAAGGCTCCGCTGGCGAAAATTCCCGGGCGGGTGGTTTCCATAGGATTAAAAGGATTGGTTTTGCAGAATCCCTGAGAAGTGAGCTGGATGCCGAAGGTCTCAGCCAGGTTCTGCACATCCGCAGGAGGGTTCAATCCAACGCCCAATACCACCAGGTCGAATTCCTCTTCCTTTACGCCTTCATCGGTCGTGGCATATCGTATGGTCACATTCTTTGTTCCCGGGATTTCTTTGTCTATCGATACGTAGCTTCTTATAAATCTAACCCCAGGAAGTTTTTCTGCTCTCTGGTAGAATCGTTCGAAATCCTTGCCAAAGGACCGAATATCGTTATGGAATATGGTTGCCTGCGTATCCGCATCATGGTCTTTGGCCAAAATCACCTGCTTCTGGATATACGAGCAGCATACCGCGGAACAATAGCTGTTGCCGCCAGGGATAACCTCCCTGGAACCGACGCAGTGGATCCAGGCGATTTTATGCGGGTGCTTTTTGTCTGAAGGGCGCAATATCTCGCCTTCGTGTGGGCCTGTGGCGCAGAGGAGCCGTTCAAAGTCTAGACTGGTGACCACATTTTCCATCTCCCCATAACCATAGTCGCCCCGGAGCCTTGGGTCAAAAGTCTCATAGCCGGGGGATAGAACGATCGCCCCTACCTTGATATCTACCTTCTCCGCCTCTTGATGAAGATCTATGGCGTCATGCTTACAGATTCCCTGGCAGATCGTACATTTCTTGTCTTTAAGATAAAGGCAGTTTTCATCTATATAGGTGACAAGGGGAACGGCTTGAGAGAAATATATATGGATGGCTTTATTGGACGATAAGTCCTGATTGAATGGATCAGGAACCTCGACCGGGCAATACTCGACACAGACAGTGCAACCGGTGCATTTGTTCTCTATAACGTATCTGGGTTTTTTAACCAGGGTAACCGTGAAGTCTCCGGCTTCCCCTTCTACGCTGTCCACTTCAGTATAGGTCAAGATCTCTATGTTAGGATGCCTGTCGCACTCGATAAACTTGGGAGATTCGATGCACATGGAACAATCATTCGTGGGAAAAGTCTTATCGAGCTGGGCCATCTTGCCGCCTATGGTGGGTGATTTCTCGACCAGGTAAACCCTAAAACCTGCCGTGGCAAGATCGAGAGCGGCCTGAATACCGCTGATCCCTCCGCCGACAACCATGACGTCTCCAAAATGGCTGTCAGCGAGACTTTGGCAGAGCTTTTCAATTCGTTCTTTTTCCGCTAATTCTTTTGCCACTTCTCTTTGCCTTCATCAGGCATGAGCCGGATTGGCCATACCTAACTTGAATATATGATGTCCAAGGACGCCCTCGAACAATGAAAACAACTCGCATTTTGTCTTTGCGAGGCACAAAGTGCCGAAGCCATTCGACTTCTCTTGAAGTCGTCGCGAGCGTAGCGTGGCGATCTCATTCTTGTTGCATGAGATTGCCGCACTCGCTTCGCTCACTCGCAATGACATGCTGTATTCTCCTAATTAATAATTTATATTAATCTGTTGAACAGCCAAGCCGCTCAGGATGGGAATACACCGACAGGCTGCTCCCACGTGCATGGCCAACCAGGGTGATGCCCAGATCACGGGCCAGCGAAACAGCCGCCCCCGTTGGCGAGTGCCGCGAAACAACAACCGGGACCTGCATCTTTTCCGCCTTGAACAGCATCTCGGACGAAATGCGACCGGTGCTCAGCAGCAGTCGATCTCTGGTTGGTAGTTCCCTCAATAGACATTCGCCTTGGATCTTGTCCAGGGTGTTATGTCGTCCGATATCCTCAGCCACTACCAGCAGGTTTTTGGTATCGGCCAGGGCTGAGGCGTGCACACCGCCACATGACCGATACAGCACCATCTGCTCCTGAAGCTGTTTCATCAGTGAGAGCACCTCCTTGGGTGTAGCCACAAGATCCGATTCAACCCTCTGTCCCTGAGTTTTGAAAGTTGTGCCGCCGCCGCACCCAGAGGTGAGTGTGCGATGCTTTGGCAGTTCATACTCGGGATTGTTCAGTGTCACATCGGCCAGCGATTCCTCCTCACACACTCGCATGTTCGCCACGTCGCCGAAGCCTGAGATAATCCCCTCAGCGTACAGGAATCCGAGGACAAGGCAATTCAGCTTGGTTGGAGTGCACAGGATGGTGACCAGTTCCTGGCGATTGACAGAGATGGCGAGCGCCATCTCACCGGGCAAATGACTTGAGGTCCTGCCCCATCCCTCGCCCGAAAAGCGATCGAAGGCCACGTCCGGTGCGACACCTTTCAGATCCGATTTGCTCATCGCTTCTTGCTTATTTCGCTTCTTCATCCGCTAAATCACTTCCTGGAGAATTTCCGTGATGTCCTTTATCTCTATGGCTTCACTATCCTCCAGGTTCATCCGGCTATCCTCAAAATTGGTGATGCAGTATGGGCAGGAAGTCACCAGCACCTCAGCCCCGGCCGCGATAGCTTGTTCAACTCTGAGGTCGGAGAATCTTTCCCCTTTCGGCGTTTCCATCCAGATCCTGCCTCCTCCTCCTCCGCAACAGAGGCTGTTTTCCAGTGAATCTGCCATCTCGACCAGTTCTATACCAGGTATCTTCTTTAAGGCCTCCCGGGGTTCGTCATATATGCTATTGTGTCGACCCAGGTAACATGGGTCATGATAGGTCACTTTCTTCTTATACTCCTTGGTGAGCTCAAGCCTTCCCTCGCGAATCAGCTCGAATAAGTATTGGGAGATATGGACCACCTCGAAGTTCGCCATAAACTCGGGGTACTCGTTTTTGAACGTGTGAAAGCAGTGAGGGGAAGAAACAAGGATTTTCTTTACGCCATTTTCGATAAACGTTTTGATGTTTTCCCTGGCCAGGCGTTTGAATAATTCCTCATCACCGGTCTTGCGGATACTTTCTCCACAGCAATTCTCCTTGGAACCCAGTATCCCAAAATCTGTCCCCGCCAGGTTGAGAATATTGGCTGTGGCTCTGGCAACATTCACCAGCCTTGGATCGTAGCAGAGATAACAGCCGGGAAAATAGAGAAAATCCATTCCCTCGGTGAAGGTTTTTACAGAATGACCTTCTGCCCATTCAGCCCTCTTTTTTCGCTCTTCATTCAAGGGATTCCCTTCGCCGGAGAGGCTGGCGCGTATGGCGGAAACCGGTTTGGCGGATGCGGGAAATACTCCGTATTCGGTGGCTATCCTGCGCAGGGATACTCCGAATTCTATCTGTTTCACGTCCCTGGGGCACTGCTCAGGGCATATTCCGCAGGTCGTGCAGAGCCACATATCTTCAACTTCTATCTCAGTCAAACCGAATGCAGCCTGTCGGATGAGCTTGCGCATACTAAAGGATCTCACCCTGTTCCACGGACAGACCGTATCGCATAACCCGCATTGATAGCATAAGTTGAAGGCTTCTCCACCGCTCTCTTTGATGACATCTATGATCTCCTTGCAAGGAGCTACAGTCTCCATACTCATTTGAATCCTCTTTGTTCGCCTTTTGTTATAAGTCCTTCTTTGACATTGACATTCGGGCAATGGTATCCATTATTTTTTGCAATCCATATTTTTTTGCCAGCGATTCCAATCCGATCTCCATCTCCTCCCGCTTCTCTTCTTCTTCGTCGACTTCCTCTTCCCTTTCCTCGTAAGTCAGGGCATCAGCCAAGCACCACTGAACACACATCGGTTCTGCCAAAGGCGGATCGCTTTCGCACATATCGCATTTCAGCGGGAGACCGGAATCGGGTTCTTTAAAAATGTCCCTGGCCGGGCAGGAAACTCCGCAGAAGCTGCACTCGTCATATTCCTTTCCGTTAATCGAATAAGTATGTCTGCCAGTGCATTCGGCTGGAGTATAGTCGCCGGCACGTATCGGGACATAAACATCTCTGAGTGGATCATGAATCACCCGGATGCGAGACCGCGCTGGATTATTGCTGCTATACTTTGGCGTAGAATGAAAGGCGGAGCAGGCCACCTCACATGCCCGGCAACCATCGCATTTATCAAGATCAACTTTTATTACTTTAACGATTTTCTTTTTTTTCTCACCCATGACGGGGACCACCTCTCAGCATTATTTCTTCTTTTTTTTCGACGAAGCCTTTTTAGAAGGAGTATCTTCACTATCCGTCAAGATCCCCCTTTGTATGAAGTCTTCGCTCACGTAATCCAAACCCAGTTCATGTAAAGATTTTTGAGTCGGAATACCTTCTTTATTCCACCCCTTGAGTTTGTAATACTCGTCTAAGAGCTTCTTTTCAAGTTCGGGAAATCTTTTTTTCCAATGGTTCTCCGGAGGCTTATCATCTTTTCTCCTCATGCCTCTTCTTATATTGATGGCTCTCACCAAAGTCCGGTATCTCTTGGTCGCTTGGGTGAGTTTGTCTTCGTCCATTTCGATGCCGGCCCCTGATGAGATAAATTTCGGGTAATTGTGTATATGATACGGGGGTTTCAGGGGGAATGAGGATAAACCGGCGCACATCCCGAGCGCATCATCGATGTAGTGCATCCTCTCTTGCCAGTCAACAATGTCACAGCACATTTCAACAGTGGGGTAATAGGGGAAGGAATTTTCTCCCCGGAGTTCCCAGTCCAGAAAATATTGTTTGAACTTTTCATCAGGAACCTGAAACCAGTCCTTGACGAACTCTTCTTTCTCCTCTCTGGTGGGAAAAGGCATCTGGGGAAACTGTCCCTCGATTTGGGTGATGTTGAGTTTCTCGCCGGTAGCATACATAAGGAAATAAATGGGATTCAGCATGGACAGTTTGAGAGGCATCTGCTCATGTTTTTTGATGTTATTATGCGCGTATTCCTCTGCGCCCTTGCCGATCTCTTTGGCTGCCCAATACGTGCCGTTGGCCAGGACATCTCCGATCCCTTCCCGCCGGACAATTCTGTCAAGTAGCCAGTAAAACCTCTCATCGTTTGCGGCTGGCAATCCCGGCATATCTTTATCGGTTAAAATACCGTTTTCATAGAGTTCAAGGGCGAAGGCCATAACTTGCGGGGCTGAAAATGCGTCCACTCCGTATTCTGTTGCACGCTGAGCGATTTTTAAGCCAAAATCCAGGTTTGACATGGCTGCCATTGTGTAGGTCAGTTTGGAGAAACATTTCATCATGTATGTTGGAATTCCTGGGATGGAAAGTGTGGCCGCACATTTTAGCGAGCAGTTATAGCAGCTTATGAGCCGCTTTTGCGCATTTTCCATGGTCTCCGTCCACTCTTTTTCGACTTCGTCGGTCCAAAAATCTCTTCTGCGGACGCGGGAATTGCCCCACATGAAACTCTCGGTGTGCCACTTTTCATCATGGATTTTCATCTCTTGAGGTGACCCAAGCCTTGCTAAAATGGGCATAACTCCCGGAATCGGCTTTTCTTCCCGGATTTTGATATATTCCAGCACTTCATTACAAAGCTCCAGGTATTCATCCGGTTGGGCAATATTGATGTCCCCTGTTCCTCGAACAGCGATCGCCTTCAATCCTTTGTCTCCCATGACGGCCCCTATTCCGCCTCGGCTGGCACTGGAATGGCCTTGCTCGATAGAGGCAAAATAAACTCTGTTTTCACCGGCCAGGCCGATGGCCGCCACCTGGGCTCTTGGCTCATTCAATTCCTGTCGAATAAGTTCTGCTGTTTCAATGGCGCCTTTACCCTGCAGATGAGAGGCGTCACGAATTTCTACCTTGTCATTGTGTATCCACAGATAAACCAGGTTGGGGGATTGGCCGCGAAAGATCACTTTATCATAGCCGGCAAATTTCAATTCAGGCGCCCAAAATCCCCCCATCATGGAAAAGGCCATGAGCTTGGTCTGAGGAGAAATGGTAGACACGATGGTGCGATTACAACCGGTAGCGGGTGTGCCACATAAAAGACCAGCGGCAAATATGAGAAGATTATCTGGAGAAAAAGCTTCGACTTCAGGGGGTACTCTGTCCCACAATATCTTGGCGTTCGTACCCAATCCCCCCAGATAAAGCTCGGTTTCTCTTGGGTCCGTTGCAATCCTATCAATGCTTCCCCGGGTAAGATCAACTTCTAAACTAAACCCTGTCTCTGCGTACCTCATTTTTTCCCCTTTTTATTCATCCAGAAGTATCCCATTCTCTTTAAAATATTTAGATTCATCGGGATTTTTCCTTGGATGCTTTTTATCAAAAAAAGTATCTCCTTATGAATTCAATTCCTTCTCAAGAGGTATCATGTTCAACATATTGAATCCCAGCGATTTAAAGTATGAAATCAGATCACCCGTATACCATTCCGCCATTGTCCTGACTCTTTTAATACCTCTCCGTTCAAAATGCTCCAGGAGGGCTTCTCCCAATTTTCTTCCTATTCCGTGTCTTTGAAAATCAGGATCTACCCCCAAAATTCTAATCCATCCGGTTTTTTCTCCGATACCGAATTCCCAAATTCTTATTTCTCCGATGATGAATCCAACGATATTTTCATCAAGCTCCGCTCCGAGGCTCATCATGGGATCGCTGCGTTCAATATTATATCTTGCTGCCTCTTTTAAATATTCCATCCGCTCTTCATTGATTATGCCTAATTTCCCTTCAATTCGCTTTTCGATTCTCACTATATCTTTAATATTATCCAGACTGAGTGGCCTTATCTTCACTGCAGAGCTGGCCTCTTTCCACAATTTTGTCCTGCCAACTGTCCTGTACATCACGAGCTTTTTGGCCAGCAAAATCTGAAGATATTTGCTGACCGTGTGCCTCACGAGATTCAATTCTTTCGCAATTTCTTCCACCTGCATTCCATCTGGATAATCCTTAAGCAGGGACAGTATCTCTTTTTCAACTTTACTCATTTTCTTCCTCTATGGTTACCATTAAAAATTAATGAGATAGTGAAAATCTTGTGCTAAGCTTGATTTTTTCCCTTATTTTTCCAACCTCTGCTTAATTCTTCATTACCAGTGATCGCAATATTGCATTTCATGGTAACCAATATTTGTTACTAATATAGGAATAAACTGTAATATTGTCAAGTGGTAAATCCAGATAATCCATCGACTTCCAGGTCTATTGAAAATTCTTATTGAGGTTTTCTCTACAGACAAACCGTCTGAATTACCGCTAGAATAGTTGAAGGAAGGTCCGCTTTTATGATAAGAACTATCGTTGTTTGCGACTCAAGACTCGGCAGCACCGAGCTTGCTGTGAAATAAATTGCCGATGAAATGGGAGGATTCGTCATGAAGATCGAATATTTTCATGCCTCAAAGTATGGAAATGGAGCCAAGGTCGCAGAGGAGTTCAAGAAGCAGATGGCCGCCAAGGGAGTCACTGTCAACATCTATCACATTCGGGATGCGAAGCCAAAGGAGATGCCGCCGGCCGACCTTTACCTGTTCAGCTCACCGGGGCGCATGGGAAAGCCCATCGGAAGCGTGCGCCGTTTCCTGAAGAAGGCCCAATTGCCATCGGGAACGAAGTACGCCATCTTAACCACTGAGGCCGCGCCTCAGCCGGACAAGAAGACCGGACGGATGCCCACCGAAGAAGAGCGGGCCAAGTGGCAGCGTATAAGGCCTATCATGAATCAAATCCTGCAGGAAAAAGGCCTGGTCAAGGTCGCCGAGGACAAGATTCTGGTGACTAGCATCAAGGGGCCGCTGGAAGAGAGCTGGCAGAAGAAAGTTGAAGCCTTTGTGTCCCAGATCCCCATCCTGCCCTGATGACGAGCGCACTAATCAGGGACAAGGGCTGGTTCGAATCTGACTACTTCTATCCCACTCACTTAGGTTTACTGAAGAAGGCCGCAGGCAAACTCTTCGACTCGCTCGCAAGGAGAAGTACGAAAAAAAGGTAGAGTGAATTAGGACTGTCAGTTCGGCATAATCGTATCAGTGTCAGAAAATGAAGCTCAGACGGACGCCCAACACTTATAAGGCGTTTGAGCCGAACGCTGTGTAACCCGTTTTAATTCGTTCTCTTGAAAAGCATAGCCAAAATGGCCAAAAAAACTTAACTTTTGGAAAGAGCCATATGTTGGTTCGAGTGAAGTTAATTCCATAATGATGAGATTGAATTGCACCTTGAATACTCCTGAGGTCAGATCTCATGCATCTGCATCAATCTCATTTGGTTTTTTTTGCTTCAATTATTATAATTAAGGAGCGGTAAGCTCAGTTTTGGTCTGAATAAAAATGGTCGGCTCTCAAGAAAACCCAAAAATATTGTTTGTGGAAGATGATTTGAGCCTTCAGAACAGCATCACCTATATCCTTGAAAAAGAGGGCTTTAATGTCATTTGCACTCGGACTGGGGAGGAGGCTGTAGAGCTGGCAAGAAAAGAGAATCCCGACCTGATTCTTCTGGATTTAATCCTTCCTGGAATAGATGGTTTCGGCGTATGTGAAGTCCTTAAAAAGGACCATCAAACTGAGAAAATATTCATAATAATGCTCACCGGGAAAGGAATGGTTGATGAAATCGTAAAAGGTCTTGAATTGTATGCGGATGATTACATCACCAAACCCTTCGAGCCAAAGATTCTTCTTGCTCGGATTCATGCTGTGCTCAGGAGGAGGATGAAGTCTATAATTAAAGAGCAGAATCTGTTGAAATTTAGAGATCTGACTATTGATATGAAGGGGTACGTGGTGCGTGTTGCCGGAGAAAAAATTGAACTTACCAAAACAGAGTTTGACATCATTGCTTTATTAGCAGGAAGCCCTAATCAGGTTTTTACAAGGGCAAGAATACTCGACCATGTGAGAGATGATAATTATCCTATAACAGAACGCGTGGTTGACTATCAGGTAACAGGAATACGGAAGAAACTGGGCAGATCAGGAGATTACATAAAAACTGTCCGGGGAGTTGGTTATAAGTTTGAAGTTTGATGGATTTATTTGACTTATTCCTGAATTCAGTAGTTTACAGAAGAGGCTATCGATAACTGTTGAGATTCCCAGATTTTCTCAAGTAATCTGATGATTCGGAAAATTCCCATTAAAACCCTCCTAATTGCTGGCCTTCTCATGTCCGGCTTAATTCCCATATTAGTTATTTCTTTTGTGAGTTACAGCACAACTCGAAAAGAGATGAAAGACCAGGTTTTCAGGCAACTCGAGTCAGTCAGAAACATAAAAAAAGAACAAATTATCAATTTTTTTAACGAACGAATTGCAGATATATCCGCATTTTCCGAGAATCCGGCGGTCATTAAAGCCTTCGAAGAGTTTGAACCTGTGTTTCAACAGGGAAAAGACAGATTTAAGGGTTATTCGGAAGAGAAATTTGTGGCTCCCCAGTCTTACAGGATTATTCATGATCGATACTTTCCTTTTCTTAAGAATCTGACATCGCATTACGGTTATTATGATCTCTTTCTATTGGATTCCTCTTATGGAAATACCTTATTCACAGTCAGGAAAGAGGCAGATTTCGGCATTCGGATAAGCGAAGTCTCTTCCTCCCTCCGGGATGTATGGATCACAGCGGTGAGAGAGAAGCGAATTAGCTTATCAGATACTCGCTCGTATCCCCCTTCCAATAACATACCCGCACAATTTCTAGCTGCTCCCATTCTTAGGAACAATGAGGTGAGAGGTGTTATCGCCGTGCAGATTTCTATCGATTCTATAGACAATATCATGAAAGAACGATCAGGAATGTGGAAGACAGGAGAAACATACCTCGTCGGACAGGATAAAAAAATGAGATCTGATTCTTATCTGGATAACCTTAATCACTCCGTTTTAGCCTCCTTTAGAGGGAGTGTTGAAGAAAATGGTGTGGATACAGATGCATCTCGGGAGGCGCTTCAGGGCATAGAGGATAAAAAGGTCATTGTGGATTACAGAGGAAAACGAGTTCTTTCTGCGTATACACCGATAGTTATAAAAGATGTGGAATGGGCTTTGATTGCTGAGGTCGACGAGGAGGAAGTCAACAAGCAGATAGTGCTCGCGTTGAATCCAAAGATTATTGTTTTGACCGGTCTTTCTGTTTTGATCCTTCTCCTGTTAGCCTTGACCATTTCTACCTTTATCAATAATAGGATCAGAGATATTATCCTCCAATTGGAGAAGATGATAGATGATATTTTACAGGGAAAGCTCCATGCCAGAGTGAATCCGAGTTCTGTAGGTGTGGATTTTCAACGAGTGATGGCCCGGACGAATGAACTTCTCGATGCTTTTGTCAAACAGATGGAGGAGAGAAGGAAACTCGAAGAGCAGATTCAGGGATCGCAAAGGTTGGAAGCCATAGGAACTCTTGCTGGAGGAATCGCCCATGATTTTAATAATATCCTGACATCAATGCATGCCTATGCCTTAATCATAAAAAAAAGCGTTCGAAAAAACAGTGTGGCAGAAGAAAATATAAGCGAGCTGATATTATCTATCCGACGGGCCTCGGAACTCGTCGAGCAGATTCTCACATTCAGCCGTCAGGTCAAAACAGAAGACATTTTGATAGACATTTCAGAAGAAGTCAGAGATAGCATAAAATTATTTAAAGCTGCACTTCCACGAAACATCCTGGTTGAAAGCCATCTGAGCTCAAAACGATTATTGATCAAGGCAAATCCTTCTCAAATTCGCCAGGTCATAATGAACCTTTACACCAACGCCTATCAGGCCATGCAGAGGAACGGAGGGACATTGACCATCTCCACGAATAAAGTTACGCTGGAAGATAAGGTTATTTCGGATCTTAAAAAAGGCATCTATTGCAGAATAAGAGTGAAAGATACAGGTCATGGGATGAACAGAAAAATCCAAGATCGTATTTTTGAGCCCTTTTTTACGACTAAGCCCGTAGGAGAGGGAACGGGTATGGGATTATCTGTTGTCTATGGGATTGTGCGAAGGTGTGGAGGGGCTATAGAGGTTGAGAGCTCTTCCGGAGAAGGAGCCTGCTTCGATGTCTATTTCCCCTTAGCTCAAAAAGCTGATTTCAAAAAAAATAAACAAGACCAGGAAATATCCTTTATAAAAGGCAAGGGACATATCCTTTTCGTTGACGATGATGCCCAGATTTGTGACTCACAGAAAAAAGCCTTGGAACTTTTAGGCTACACCGTCACGGCTATGCAGGACAGCCGTGCGGCAGAGGAAGTATTTTCCAAGAATCCCAATCACTTTGATGTGCTGATATTAGATTTGAATATGCCGCACTTAAACGGTTTCGAACTTGCTGAAAGAATCTTCAAAATCCGTGCAGATATTCCCGTGATTCTGACTACAGGCTTTGCCGAGTTGATTGATCCCCAAAAAATCGAAGGGTTGGGAATTCACTCCCTTCTTTTGAAGCCTTATAGAATAAACGATATCTCTCCTATCGTTGCAGAAATTTTAAAATCAGACACAGAGAACTGACATTGACTGTATGTTTTTTTTCCTCAGATCTGCATGGACACAAAGATCGCTATCAAAAACTCTTCCAAGCTATCACTGAGGAGCGCCCTGATGCTGTATTTCTAGGGGGAGACATTCTGCCTTCAGCAAGCCTTATGTTTAGCTCGCAAGGTTTTGAGCACATAGATTTTATCACTGATTATCTCGTGAAAAGAATGAGGCAGCTGAGGAAGGAGTTAAAAGGAGAGTTTCCAAGAATATTTATTATACTCGGGAATGATGATGGCCGATCAGCTGAGACTGCGATCTTGGAGGCTGCGGCCAGTGGAGTATGGGAATATATTCACAATAAAAAGGTTGTTTTCAAAGACTACCCTGTTTTTGGGTATTCTTACATCCCTCCGACTCCTTTTCTCCTCAAGGACTGGGAAAAGTATGATGTTTCGCGGCATGTGGATCCTGGGTGTGTCTCTCCAGAAGAGGGGATACGGTCTTTTCCTGATCCCGATAATTCCCGGAAGTACTCCACGATTAAAAAAGACCTTGATCAATTAACTCAGAACGAACTCCTTGAAAAAGCTATTTTTCTGTTCCATGCCCCGCCTTATAAAACCAAGCTCGACCGGGCATCACTAGACGGAGAAATGATTGACCATGTTCCTCTGGATGTTCATGTCGGGAGTATTGCTATTAAGCGTTTTATCAAAACCCGCCAGCCCCTGCTCACCCTCCATGGACATGTTCACGAATCATCAAAGCTCTCCCACGCATGGAAGGTCCGCATCGGGAAGACGTACGTGTTTACGGCCGCTTACGACGGCCCCGAGTTGGCCTTGGTTCGCTTTGATCCCAAAAATTTGGATGGGGCATCGCGTGAGCTTCTTTAGCTGTTTTTTTTCTTCGACATCATCGGCAAAGGCCGGGCAGCATCTGTTACAGCGCCAATCTTGACGGCATAGCTGGTTTTATTAGCAATATCCGTATCGGTTACAAATTGGACATCCAAGATACCGCTGGTTTTATATCCTGTCCGAAGACGATTCATTTCATCTAAACATAAACTCCAGCCCTCTAGCCACTGCTCGAGATCTTTTCGCTGTTTGTTGGTCCCCTTAAAATGAATCAAGATATCGATATCGCTCTGGGGACCGGCAGTGGCATTCTTCGTGCTTCCGTACACGTAGAATTTATTTACACCAAAACGATCAGGATCGAGCTGTGAGGCAATCTGTTCGGCCATTCTGAGCCGCCAAGCCCAATGATTCTCTGTCCTTCTTCCACTGGTGTCTATGGGAACAAGAGTCGGTTGACTGTCTGGAGATGGTTCGCTCAGGATCCCAACCGCCTCATCGAGCTCAGCGTTCATAAGAATACTGAACAAAAGGCCGTCTGTATTTTGTGCGACATCGATGACCTTGATCGTATCAGAGAGGGAGGCATATTCTGGCAAGACATCAGAAAGCATGTTTTCTGCCTTAAGGAAAAAATTTTCGTTGAAGGCTGTTCCAGAATCATCAGGATATAGGGGAATATACCGGATTGCGGACTCCACCAAATCCTGGAAAAAGTGCGTGCCAAAAGACGGCTCGGGGAGATAGTCTCCTTTCTTCCTGGCGATTTCAATAAGAACTGCGGTGTTATTGATATCTGAATAAGTCACTTTGACTCCCATTTTAATGTCACCCCGGCTTCCCCAGCGGCCAGGTCCCATGAGGATAAACTTCTTGCGGGGCAGAAGTTTGTTAAGACTTCCTACAGCCCGCCCGACAGCGATAAGCGAGGAATGATCAGCAAGCTCACCATATTTCTGAGGATCGACATAGACGATATGCGTAATATTCGGAATGCTTCCACTGGAGATATACCGGTTGGCAGAAAAAACGATCTTGTTTTTAGGAATATTTTTTGGGATTTGGGCTGGTTCTGCGCCTACAGAATAGCTCTGGGATCGGCATTGAAGGAGATAAAAATTCTTACTATCACATGCGAACTCGATGTCCACTGGCGTGCCAAGTTTTTCTTCAAGGAGAGAGAGCAGATTTTTAAGCTTGTCAATAAATTTTGTTTTGGCGAGGAGTCCTTCGAAAGTGACCAACAGGTTATCCTTCACGAAGTCAACCTCGTTGCCCAAGGGCGTACGGATGACTTGTCCATCATAGATGGATATAATCTTGTTGATGTTTGGGATATCGTTTCCTAATTTTTTCAGCAATTCCTTTATTTCTACGGTCTCAAAACTATTGGATTTGAGATTGATGACGTCCATATTTTTTGGAGCATACCGGACAACTTCGTCAACTGCGGTATTCACGCGGAGCCCAATTTGACCTGGTGCGACCAGAACAGGATAATCATTACTTAGCCGGTCGACGGCTCGAGTTCCCAGCCCTGGCACGAAACGCAGCAATCCATCTTCTTCTTTGATTCTTGGGGACCACCTGAATTCGTTCCTGCTGAAGACGACGCCGGCATAGAGCGGGAAATAATAATCACCGATTCTTGTGCCGACTACTTCCTGAATCATGATCCCCATTTCTTCGATAAAATCGAGCAGCCCCCTTTCGGCACGATAATTAATTGGGTCAGGCCCGTACACGGAGGCATAAACTTCGGCGATGGCATCTGTCAGAGCTGCCAGTCGCTCTTGTTTGGTACCTTGATTGGCAAGAAATAAACTCTTGTATTTTCCTGAAAATGCTGCGCCTGCCCTATCTTCCAGCAAACTGGAGCTTCTGACAATAATAGGTTTGTCCTTGAAATCATCGAGAATCATAGAAAGGCCCTGAACAATCTCAGTCGGGAAGTTGCAGTTCTTGAAAGTCTGGACTATATGAGGATACTCCAGACGAACTTGGTTGATGTCCTTATATTTTTGCTCCATGACCTCATTGAGGTTGTTGTAGCTTAGAAAATTAAAAAGGACATCAGAGGTCAGGTACCAAGTCTTCGGCACTTTGATGCCGTCGAGCTTGTCCTCAGCGCTCCTTGATTTCTTTATGATCTGATGAGCAAGGAACAATCCCGTGCTCTTCCCTCCCAACCGGCCATGGCTTCCAGGGGGAAAAACTATACGATCCAGTATATTATAAAAATCATCGATTTCGATATAATCTTTGGCAATGTTGATGAATTCAGGCTGGTCGGACAGAAAGCGCCTGATAAGAGAAACTTGCACGCCCCTCTTGCTGGCTGGGGGGAGTTCAATGCCCTCTGGTGCGATATGGTGATACCGCCGGATGGCATCAACAACTTCTGCCAAAGGCAAATTGCGGTTGGCCACCTGAACAAGAAAGCTCAATCTTTCCTCTTGAATCCATTTCTGGATATTGGAAAGGATCTGCTCACTGGTGAGATATTTAGAGGCAATTCTGAAGGTTTCATCGCTGAGCTTTTCAGAAAAAGATAAAACTCTTTTATGGTAGGGTCGATTTTCATCATCAGCGAGTTCAACCTCTTCTTTCCTCCAGCCTTCTCCTGAATCCTGGAGGAGATGTTCCGCTTCGTCGATGCCGCTCCAACACAGGTGATTCAACATCCGCCTCGAAATGCTTAAAAAAAGGTTATTATCTGTCTGACGGAGAAAGTTTAAAGCCACCTGCCATTCACTGGCCTTATGTTCGATGATATCTTTCTTGCCGGATTGATATTCTTGGAAGACCGTCTTCAGCCGGCTGTACGTGATAAAGTGACTGAGCCTGTCAACGATAGTTTCGAGGAGTTTGGTTTCCTCCTTCAAGAAAGGACCTTCATCTGCCTTAGGCCTTTCTTGAGTATAATAGACGTTGATTTCTCCCGCTTTCTTGTCTTGAACAACAATGTCAGCACTTTGAATCCAGGCAGTGGGCTTAAAATTCGGAGAAAAATAAGATTTTCCCTCAAGCTTGATTTCAGCAATACAGATATCCGGATACTGCCATCCTGGGGGTATGGCTTCGATAATTCGCTGACACACTTCGTCGATATCAGAATCCGGCTTGTTCATCACCTCTTCGATCTTGTAAAGACAATTGAGCTCCTTGGCTCTTTCTTGAAGTCCCCATATGAGTCTATCAATTCTCTGTTTATCTTTACTCATGACTGATGACTCCTCGACCCTTTCTCCCGTCAACCTTAATGCTTAAGGGAGCAGCAGGTCTTATATGTCGGATATATTGAGTTTCATTTATGACTTTTTGCTGATTCAACCAATGCCAGTTAATCCGGTATTTATCCCAGTGGGCAACGGAGAAATAGCAGACCTGAAAACTTGTGATATTGTGAAAAAAATGCGATCCCTGACTAAGCATAAAGCTCATATTAGGCAACGTGGCTTCCACAATAATCCTGGCTCCTGAGATTTGCCCGAACTTCAGGGGGATTCCACCGCTTGGGTCGGATGAACCCCAGCGTCCGAACCCGATGAGGACATAAGGATGCTTGGCCTGCACCAGCTGATGATTGATCTTTTCCAATTCTTGAGCGATTATCGTGGTTTTAACTGCCTCGAATTTTTCCGGCTTGATGTAAACAATATCTTGAATGGTAGAGATAGCGCCGTTCCCGAGCACAGATTCAGAAGCCACAACGACATTATCTTCTGATAGTTCTTCCAGTGAAACTTCGACTCTTCCCTGGGAGACAACCATGGGTCGAACCTGTAAGAAACCGAAACGTGCGGGTATCCCGTGATCTGGATCGAGGGTGACAGCAAATTCAATCTCTACCATACTCTCCAGCTTCTTTTCGCAGATCTCAAGTAGGGTCTTGAGTATCCTGTCAAGAGGGATCTCGTTGAGTTTTAAGATGGGAGCAAAATCCAGTATTCTCGGCCCCTTGTCTCCGATTCCAATTTTTATTTTATCATCTCCAGGGATATAGGTCGAGGCGATGAATCTCAGATTTCCATCTTTCTCGGCATCGGTGAGGCTGTATTTTTGCATGTATTCGGTTTCTTTAATCGGGTTAAAAGAAAGAGGTTCACCCATATGGATAGCCCAGAATTCTGTCTGGCTTTGTTTCAAAAGATCGTTGAGAGAGTTATAGGGTGGATTGACTTGGGGATGGGCAGGAGAAAATGACCATCCTATCCCTTCGTCGACTATTGTTTTCCCCAGTCCTAAAGCCAGGTCAACCACGCCTTCTTCTGGTTTGGCATGTCCCGTCGGATAGAAATTGTACGAGCGCGCCACGCCCGATATTTGGGGATAGAACCGGTCGTTATGTCGGCTGCCAACGACCTCCTGGATGATCACGGCCATTTTCTCTTCGGCTATGGTGTGCTTGGTGGCACCTATATAGTTCTTTGCGCCTTTGAAAAATGTGGACGCATAGACATATTTGACGGCTTCGACGAGTTTTCTGAAGCGAATGTCTGGATCAAACTGATTGTTGGGAATCATTTTGGTCGTGTAAACGCTGGCAAAAGGCTCAAACATCGCATCCTCGAGCATGCTTGAGGACCTGACAGCCAGAGGGGAATGGACCTGGGAGATCAAGGCGCGGAGGTCTCCCACCAGTTGCGTAGGCAGTTCCCCTCTCTGGAAAGCATGGGCTATCTGGTCATCGCGCATATCGGAAAGAGCGATGTCATACAGATTATTGTTTTTAATAAACAGATCAAAAAAATCTGTGGCGATGACAGTTAACGTGGGTATGTTGATCTGGAAATCGGAGGAATCTCGGAAGTTCAAGTCGGCCAAGACATCCTTGATATCAGCCAACCCCTG
>JASFPJ010000025.1:0-18017 GCA_050116035.1 Candidatus Aminicenantota bacterium
CTCGATAACAAACCCTCAATCGGTGGAGTGATGGCTCAACTGGACAAGACTTTCCCCACAAACGATTGCGCCATGTGCACGATGGCGCCCAGGCTGGTTGAAGTTGGGAGGCACAAAGACATAGAAGTGATCACTCTTGCAGATATTGAAAGTATAAGCGGCACGGCTGGTAATTTCGTTCTAAAAATTAACAAGAGACCGAGGTTTATCGACGAAGAAAAGTGCACGGGGTGCGGTCTGTGCGTGGCCAACTGTCCTGTTCACAACATCATTTATGTTACACCTGAAAAAGACACAATCGATATCTCCGCTGAAGACATGAAGATCATGAACAACATCATCGGAGACTTCCATGACTCAGAGGGAGCACTCGTTCCTATACTGCAAAGAGCGAATGATGTTTACAATTACCTGCCCGAATCGGTTTTGAAATACACAGCCGATAAGTTGAACATGCCTTTGAGTTTAGTCTGTCGAATAGCGACTTTTTACAAGACATTTAGCCTGGAGCCAAGAGGAAAACATATAATATCAGTTTGCCTTGGAACGGCCTGTCACGTGAAAGGGGCGGGCAGAGTGACCGCCGCTATTGAAAGTGAACTCGGGATAAAAAAGGGAGAAACAACACAGGATATGATGTTTACATTAGAGGCGGTTCGCTGCATCGGATGTTGTGGATTAGCTCCAGTGTTGAAGGTCGGAGAAGATATCCATGGATTGATGAGTAAAACGATGGTGCCTGAATTATTAAGGACGTATGAAAAGGTTAAGTGATAGAGGAAGGTTTTTTTGTTTAATAATTCGGGCGGCTATTTAAGTCCATTTTGAGAGAGAGATTATGGCAAAATTGAAAATTGAAGACTTAGAAAAGATAAGTCAGAGAGTGAGAAAGACGACTCTTTTACGAGAAGGGGCCGGGAGAGCAAAAATAATCGTTCATATGGGAACCTGTGGGATAGCGGCCGGAGCGAGAGAGATAATGAACACACTATTAGACGAATTCGCTAAGGAAAACATTGAAGACGTAATTCTCACAAGTTCAGGTTGTGCGGGATTATGCAGTAAAGAGCCCATGGCGACAGTGGAAGTGAAGGACGAAGCTCCTGTGAAGTATGTCGATCTCACCCCGGAGAAGGTCCGCAGGATACTCAAAGAGCATGTTATCGGAGGAAAAGTCGTTAGCGAATATGCTCTGGCCATGGGGAGCGAGAGAGTCTCATAATTAATTTGATACGTTTGAGAGAGGTCAAATAACTTATGAAAGAACAAATGACAGATAAATACAGGTTGCATTTAATGTTGTGCGCAGGGACGGCCTGTGTTTCCAATAAATCTTTCAAAATTGGAGAAATACTCAAAGAGGAATTAAAAAAGCAGGGATTGGATAAGGAAGTGCTCGTTGTCATGACAGGCTGTAATGGATTCTGCGCTGTCGGTCCAGTCATGACAGTCATGCCGGATGGAATATTCTATCACACATTAACCGAAGATATGATTCCGCATCTTGTCGAAGAACATTTTCTAAAGGGAAGACCGGTCAAAAAATTGATGTTCACCCCTCCCGCAGAAGAAGTGACTGTTCCAAAGATGATGGATATTGGGTTTTTCTCCCGTCAGACACTGATCGCTCTCAGGAATAGAGGTCTGATCGACCCTGAGATAATTGATGAATACATTGCCCGAGATGGGTACAAAGCCCTCGCCAAAGCCTTAACAGAGATGAAACCGGAAGAAATTATTAAGGAGATAAAGAATTCCGGTCTTCGGGGCCGAGGAGGGGGAGGGTTTCCCACTGGCTTAAAATGGGAACTGTGCAGAAAATCTAAAGGCGACCCCAAATACATAGTCTGCAATGCCGATGAAGGGGATCCCGGTGCGTACATGGACAGAAGCATTGTAGAAGCGGATCCTCATTCAGTACTCGAAGGGATGCTGATCGGAGCCAGAGCCATCGGCGCCCGTGAGGGGTATGTTTACATCCGAGCTGAATATCCGCTGGCCATGAAGAGGTTAGAGATCGCTATTGAGCAGGCCAGAGAATATGGACTCATCGGAGAAAATATATTCGATACAGACTTTAGTTTTGACATTCACGTCAAGCAGGGTGCCGGTGCATTCGTATGTGGCGAAGAGACCTCACTCATCGCTTCCATAGAGGGCCGCCCGCCCGAACCCAGGCAGAGACCCCCCTATCCGGTTGAGTCAGGACTCTGGGGAAAACCAACCAACATAAATAACGTGGAGACCTGGGCGACCGTTCCCGTGATCGTCGACCGAGGTGCGGACT
Source organism: Candidatus Aminicenantota bacterium (assembly GCA_050116035.1). GTDB lineage: Bacteria > Acidobacteriota > Aminicenantia > Aminicenantales > Aminicenantaceae > SOIA01. The sequence goes on from JASFPJ010000025.1 coordinate 2,288, forward strand.
GGTTTTCGAGTATAGGGACTGAAACCAGTAAAGGAACGAAAGTGTTTTCTCTAGTCGGCAAAATCAACAATACAGGTTTGGTTGAAGTGCCGATGGGAATCACTCTTAAGGAAATCATTTATGATATCGGAGGTGGAATTCCTAAAGGGAAAAAATTCAAGGCCGTCCAGACTGGAGGCCCATCAGGGGGATGTATCCCGGGAAATTTGATCGACCTGCCAGTGGATTTCGAAAAATTAACGGAAGCCGGCTCAATCATGGGCTCCGGTGGAATGATCGTCATGGACGAGGATACATGTGTTGTGGATGTATCGAAGTATTTTATTGAGTTCACCAATGATGAGTCCTGCGGTAAATGTGCTTCCTGTCGAGAAGGATCATCTGTCTTGCTCGAAATACTCAAAAAAATAACCAGCGGAAGGGGTGAAGAGTCAGACCTCGAGGCTCTGCAAGAACTCAGTGAAGCGATTAAAGATGGCTCCATGTGTGGATTAGGTCAGACGCTACCGAATCCGGTTTTGAGCACACTGAAATATTTCAAAGATGAATATCTGGAACACGTTAAATATAAAAGATGCTCGGCTATGGTATGTAAAGGGATAATATCATCCGCCTGTCAGCACATATGCCCTCTGTCGCAGGATGTCCCCAGTTACATAGGGCTGATCGCTCAGGGAAAATTTGATGAAGCCATTAAGGTTGTTCGAAAAGAAAATCCGCTCCCTCTCATCTGTGGACGTGTGTGTCATACTCCTTGTGAAGAAAAATGCGTGGCCGGAGAGTGGGGGGATTCTATCGCCATTCGGGGACTCAAACGTTTTCTCGCGGATTACGAGATGCAGAAGGGTGTTATTGTTGAAGAAAAACCAAAAGCGGATAGAGAGGAGAAGGTGGCTGTGGTCGGCTCTGGACCCGGAGGACTGACGTGTGCCTATTATCTTGCCCTGGAGGGATATAAAGTCACTGTGTTTGAAAGCCAGCCAGTTGCGGGCGGTATGCTGGCCCTTGGAATTCCTGAATTCAGGCTCCCCAAGGATGTATTGAGATATGAAATCGACAGGATAAAAAAATTAGGAGTTGACATTAAGACGAACACAACCATCGGAAAAGATATTTCACTCGATAAACTGAAAGAAGAATACAAAGCCGTATTTATTGCTATCGGTGCGTGGAAAGGACTAAAAATGAAAATCCCTGGCGAGGATGTTGAAGGAGTCCTCGATGCAGTGGAATTCCTGCGAGATGTCAACTCAGGCCAGGAAGTGAAAATCGGGGAGAAGGTGATAGTCGTGGGCGGTGGAAATTCAGCCATAGATGCCGCTCGAGTCGCCAAACGTTTGGGCAAGGATACACGAATTTTTTACCGGAGAACACAGGCAGAGATGCCGGCTATAAAGAGTGAGATCGAAGAAGCCATCACTGAAGGGATTGATATACAATTCCTCTCGGTTCCCACTCAAGTCCTATCGAGTAATGGGAAGATGAATGCTGTCGAGTGCATCAGAATGGAACTGGGGGACATCGATGCCAGCGGGAGAAGACGGCCTGTTCCGATTGCAGGGTCCGAGTTTAAAGTCGATGTGGACACTCTGATCCTGGCTATAAGTCAGGAACCAGACGTGTCTGTCTTAGGTGGAAATGGACTGAAAGTTTCCAAGTGGAGCACTATCGAAGTCGATCCTGAGAATCTTCATACGAATATAGAAGGAGTATTTGCGGGTGGAGATGTCGTCACAGGGCCGAATACGGTCACTGAAGCGATGGCCCACGGGAAAATTGCCGCTCAAATGATAGACAAATACATCCGGGGGAAGAAATTAGAAAGAAAATATGAAGTCACTCGCCCGGCAGTCAATGTTGAAGCGATTGAACTTTCTGAAAAAGAAGTCCAGAGCCTCAAAAAACAGGAAATGGCATCGGCTCCCGTGGATCAAAGGATCAAGGATTTTAATGAAGTCGAATTGGGATTTACAGAGGCTCAGGCAATCTCTGAAGCGAAACGGTGTCTCAGGTGTGATTTAGAGGAAAAGGAAGAAGAAGTAGTGGTAGAAGAAAGAATCGAAGAGCCAGTCGTAGAAGAGAAAGAGGTTGAAAAGGAAGAAGCTGCGCCAGAGGAAGCAGCCGTCGAAGAAGAGGTAGCCAAAGTTGAAGAAGCCAAAGAAGAAGTCGTGGAAGAAAAAGTCGAGGAAGTCGCTGAAGCAAAGCTAGAAGAGCCAATTGCAGAAAAAATTGAAGAAAAAGTCGAGGAAAAGAAAGAAGAAGCTGTGGAAGAAAAAGTCGAGGAAGTCACGGAACCAAAAGAAGAACCAAAGGAGAAAAAAGCTGCAGCTGTCATTGATATCCCGGATATGAAAATAGAAGAGAAGGCAGAGGAAAAGCCTGAAGAAAAAGTCGAGGAAAAAGCAGAAGTCACTGAAGAAAAAAGGGCTGAAGAAAAACCAAAGGAGAAAAAGGTTGCAGCCGTCATTGATATCCCGGATATGAAAATGGGAGAAGCGGAGCCCGCTGAAGTCAAGAAAGAGGAGGAAAAAGCAGAACCCGCAGAAACAGAAGAAAAAGCTGAAGAGAAAAAGGAAGAGGAAAAAGTCGAGGAAGCCGCAGAGCCAAAAGAAGAGCCAAAGGAGAAAAAGGTTGCAGCCGTCATTGATATCCCGGATATGAAAATGGGAGAAGCGGAGCCCGCTGAAGTCAAAAAAGAGGAAGAAAAAAAAGAACCCGCAGAAATAGAAGAAAAAGTCGAAGAGAAAAAGGAAGAGGAAAAAGCAGAAGTCACCGAAGAAGCCAAGCCGGAAGAAAAAAAGGAACAGGAAGCCGCGGAACAAAAAGAAAAGCCAAAAGAGAAAAAAATTAAAGCCGTCATTGAGATACCAGAGATAAAAACAGAAAAGAAAGAATAAGAGAAAAAGGAAGAAAAAGAAGAATAATGGTGGGAGAAAAAATTATGTATCCTGAATCCATAACGCTGGCATCAGAGGACAGAAGGATGCCAGGATTAATAAAAGGTGAGAATTTATTTAAACGTGAAATGAGCGGAGGCTTAGCGTGATTGAGCTGACTATAAACGGCAATAAGCACAAATTCCCTGAAGGCCAAACACTTTTAGAATGCATCGAGAGTGTGGGAATAAAGATCCCGACTCTCTGCTATCACAAAGCTTTAACTCCTTATGGAGCCTGCAGATTATGTCTGGTGGAGGTCTCACAAAACGGAAGGTCATCCATCCAGGCATCCTGCACTTACCCGGCATTGAATGGCCTGGTGGTCAACACCCACACAGAGAGAGTTGAAAAAACACGGAAAATAATGGCCGAGCTCTTGCTCACACGATGTCCTGATTCAAAGGCCATCCAGCAAATCGCAGAGGAATACGGCATAAAAGAAACCCGATTCGAAAAGAAGAATGATGATTGTTTTCTGTGCGGGCTGTGCGTCAGAATGTGTCAAGAAAGGATGGGCATCAGTGCCATAAATTTTGTTAACCGTGGCCCCGATCGCAAAGTCAGCCCTCCTTTTGACGCGACTTCTGATGTGTGTCAGACATGCGGAGCGTGTGCTTCCATTTGTCCCACAGAAAGGATAAAACTCGAGGAAATCAGCAAGAACACACCCATCCCTATACTCAGCGAATTTGATGAAGGATTGATCCAAAGGTCAGCCGCTTATATTCCCTATCCCCAAGCTGTGCCCAATAAAGCAACCATCGATGAACAATATTGTGCGCACATGCTCAAGGATCAGTGTGAAGTCTGCAAAGAGTTCTGTGAAGCAGATGCTATTGATCATGAACAGAAAGAAAAGAAAATCGAATTAAACGTGGGTGCAGTCATCTTATCCCCGGGATTTGAAATATTCGATGCAAAAATCAAGGAAGAATTGGGATACGGACAGTATCCAAATGTTGTGACCTCGCTTGAATTCGAAAGAATAATGTCTGCCTCAGGGCCTTTTGCCGGCCATATTTTAAGACCCAGTGATAACACTGAGCCAAAGAGGATAGGATTCATACAGTGTGTGGGATCGCGCGATGTGGATCGGGACTATTGCTCCTCGGTATGCTGCATGTATGCCACCAAAGAAGCCATCATCGCTAAAGAGCACGTGGGTGAACATTTAGAATGTGATGTATTTATGATGGACATGCGCGCCTTCAGTAAAGGATTTGATGAGTATTATCAAAGGGCCCAAGAGCTCGGCGTCGAATACATCAGATGTCGTCCGGCGTCTGTGGAAGAAATTCCCGAAACAAAAAATCTTATCATCGAATATCTGGCTGAGAATGATAAGAAGGAATCTCGTGAATATGATCTGGTTGTTTTGTCTGTCGGTTTACTCCCTCCGAAATCCGCGAAAGAGCTTTCAGAAAAATTCGGTATCGAGCTCAATGAATTTAATTTCTGCGCGACATCTCTCTTTAAGCCGGTTGAATCCACACGCGAAGGAGTCTATGTATCTGGACCATTCACAGAGCCTAAAGATATACCTGAAACTATAATGCAGGCATCAGGGGCCTCATCTAAGGTCTTGTCCCTCCTCAAAGACGCTAAAGGAAGTTTAATCACTCCGAAGGAATACCCCCCTGAAACGGATGTCGAGGGACAGGAGCCGAGGATCGGCGTATTCGTCTGCCACTGCGGGACAAATATTGCCGGAGTTGTCAGTATTCCTGATGTGAAGGAATACGCACAAACACTTCCTGATGTCGCATATGTGGAAAACAATCTGTATACCTGTTCAAACGACACCCAAGAAAGGATAAAGGAAAAAATAAAGGAACATAACTTGAATCGTGTCGTCGTTGCCTCCTGCACACCGCGGACACACGAACCTCTGTTCAGGAACACAATCCGGGAGGCCGGGCTCAACCCCTATCTCTTTGAAATGGCCAACATCAGAGACCAGTGCTCATGGGTGCACATGAATGAACCGGAAAAAGCGACGGTTAAATCCAAAGATTTATTAAGAATGGCTGTAGCGAAAGCCCGATTAATCGAACCTCTGCAAAAAAGGGCTGTCCCCATTACTAAATCTGCACTTGTTATCGGTGGCGGACTTTCCGGCATGGTATCAGCCATTGAACTTTCAAATCAAGGATATGATGTCCATTTAGTGGAGAAGGAAAAAGAATTGGGAGGAAACCTCAAACACATTCACTATTTGCTGACTCCAGACAACCCCCAAGAAGAATTAAAAAGGCTGATTGAACAGATAAAAAAGACTGAGAAAATCCATCTCCACACGGAAGCCAAAATAGAAAATATTGAAGGTTCAATCGGGAACTTTAAAACAACAATGTCCACGAACGGAAAGTCAGAGGAGTTTGAACATGGCGTGGTGATCGTGGCCACCGGTGCACAAGAATATGAACCCAAAGAGTATCTCTACGGCCAGCATGAAGGAGTCATGACCCAAGTTGAACTTGAAGAGCACCTGGCGACAAACGAGGAGTGGTCAGCTCCAGATAAAAATGGCTTCCCTAAGAACGTTGTCATGATTCAATGTGTGGGTTCCCGGGATGAAGAAAGGCCTTACTGCTCAAGAATCTGTTGCTCAGTTGCCGTGAAGAACGCTCTCAAAATAAAAGAGCTTTCGCCGGAGACAAATGTCTACATACTCTACCGGGATATCAGAACGTACGGATTCAGAGAAAGTTATTATACCAAGGCAAGACAGCAGAATGTTATTTTCATGAGGTATGACGAAGACAAAAAGCCAGAAGTCACAAAAAATGGAAACGGGCTGCAGGTGGAAATTTTTGACCAGACTTTGGAAATGCCGATAGAGATATCTCCGGATCTCGTCGTACTCTCGACAGGAATTGTTGCGGATAAAGGGAACGAAGAAATCGCAAAATTTCTTAAAGTTCCCTTGAATAAAGAAGGATTCTTTCTGGAAGCGCATATGAAATTGCGTCCGGTTGATTTTGCCACCGATGGAGTCTATCTCTGTGGCTTAGCCCATTCGGCCAAATCAACAGATGAAAGCATAATTCAGGCTCAAGCGACAGCCTCAAGGGCGGCAACCGTTCTTTCACAAGACTTTATAGAGTTAGAAGCGAACATATCTCATGTAGTCGATGAAAGCTGCGATGGGTGTGCCTATTGTGTCGAACCCTGCCCTTATCAAGCCATCACACTGATCGAATACATGAAAGAGGGTGAGGTCAAAAAGACGGTGGAGGTCGATGAAACCGCCTGCAAGGGTTGCGGGGTTTGTATGGCCACCTGTCCGAAGAAAGGAATATTCGTGAAAGGCTTTAAGCTGGAACAAATCGGAGCGCAGGTCAATGCGGCTTTAGAGGTGCAATAATGTCAGATGAATTTGAACCCTTGATTGTTAGTTTTTGCTGCAACTGGTGTTCCTATGCCGGAGCGGACTTGGCAGGAGTGTCCAGGATGCAATATCCTCACAATATCCGAATAATCAGAGTGATGTGTTCCGGGATGGTTCATCCCAATTTGGTGATCGATGCGTTAACTAAAGGAGCGGATGGTGTGATAATCTGTGGCTGTCATCCCGGTGACTGTCACTATGAAGATGGAAATCTAAAAGCAGAGAAAAGAGCCGAGGCCATCACTATCATGCTGGAGGATTTTGGCCTGGAAGAAGAAAGATTCCGACTGGAATGGGTTTCGGCATCAGAAGGACCAAAATTCGCGCAGGTGGCGAGAGAATTTACAGAACAGATCAAGAAGTTAGGACCGAGTCCTTACAGAGAGTAAGCGACATTAAAGAATAGAATAGAGGGTGCCCTTATGGGGAATGTCCCGAGGAGAAAAAGATGCCTGATCTTTCAAAAATCATAAACGGAAAAAAATTCATGTGGGACAATGTTGCTTATGGATCTAAAAAAGAAGCCCAGGACGTCATGGAAAAATACAAAAAAGATGATTTCGAAGTCGAATTAGTAGAAGAAGATAACCAGTTTTTGCTCTACACAAGAAGAGTCGTCACAGAGATTGTTCTGGAAGGCGAACCCCCACCAGCCTAAAAACTGAGTGATCTTATCTGCCTTGTCTCTCGCATCTCTCTCTCTATCCTGTCTTATTCGATAAGCCATACAGAACATCAACTCAGTCTATCCGGTAGATAGCGGGAGGTTCCCCAAGGGGATACCTTATAACTTTAAATCTTTTATTTTATACATACCATAAGGTGTCCCCTTGGGGAACGTCCCTATTTTTCCATATTTTTTAAATCCTCCCGAATCAATTTTATCCCATCAAGAGAATTAATCGGTCTGTCCTTGAGCCGAGTTTTTAACTTCTTTGTATCCAGACTGTACTCGTGACCGTTCTTTTTATGCACATAGATAAAATCGACTTCAGGATTTCCCATAACAAGAGTGATGATCGTTTGCTCCATATTGCCAATAGGCTTCCGGTCGATATGGCTGTACTGGAAATCGGCCCTGATCTGGGTTCCTTTTCCCTTTTTTGACCTTATGGAAAAATGGCCATTCGCTGCTTTGGTGGCTTCAGATAGAAGTGGAAGTCCAAAACCAAACCGGCGGACTGTTTTAGAGGTATAAAAGGGATCGAGTGCCTTTTTCACAATCTCCTCGTCCATGCCTTCACCGTTATCGATGACTTCAACAGACAGCAAATCTTTCTGTTTATCTTCTGATATCCTTATCTCAATCTTATCGGCTCTGGCTGCGACAGAATTTTCAACTATATCTAGAATGTGTAAAGAAAGATCTTCCATCGTATCGCTACCTTAATCACCCTGGATTATTCAGTAAGTATGCCAACACCTTTTTCATTCTTCTAAAAAGGGGACAATCCCCATTTTCCTTAATTCGGGTGAATTAATTTTCTTCCGTCTTGGTTTTTCAAAGCCATCTTAATTTCAGCGACAGTGACATCTTCGAGCAGGAAAGAAGTGAAGCTTTTGCCTATGTCATCAGGGTAGTGGGCATCGGATGAGCAGGTCAGTGGATAATCATAAGCATACATTTTCTTGGCTTTTTCAAAGCTGATATTGGGAGAAATCTCTAAAGCATCCAATTCCAGATTATCCGGGATGAATCCCAGTTGGCCGATGATACTGAAGGATTCTCTATCAATGTGGGAGGCGATGGCGATCCCGCTGAAGGAATGAATCAGCCGGATCACTTCTTCAAGCGGAATAGTCGTGGCTCCGATCAATAACTTTTTGTTGAATCCCAGCACTTCCTCTTTTTCATTGACGATCACCTGCATCCCAAAGGCTTTTTCATCGTTTTCTCCGGGCAAATTTTTGTAGATAAACTTCTGGAGCTTGAGAGCGTTTTCTATTTCGTCAAACAGGGCCAGGACATGGACTTCTTCTTGAGAAGTGACTTCCATACCAGGAAAAACATGAATATTCATCTTCCTGGCTGCATTCATCACGGCCAGGGCATTTTCTGATGAATTGTGATCACAGATACCGATGATGTCTAGTTCTTTTTCCTTGGCTGCAGTGAGGATTCCCTCCGGAGACATATCCAATTCTGTGCAGGGGGACAGACATGTATGAATATGCAAGTCCGCTTTAAAAGGTCTGAGCATGAATAAATCAGATTTATCTACTGCGTCAGTAATTTATAAAGTTTTCCCGAAATTTCAAAGGCCATTTCTTCGCCGCAAAGGAGGGGCACATCTTCTTCCTTTGCTTTAGCAAGCGTTTCCTCATCAGGTTCACGGTTGTTGACGATGATTATCCCAGCCAAATCTTTCAACTTGGCCACTGCGATAATATTCTGATGAGTCTGGAGAGTGATCCAGAGGTTGCCGGCTTGACTATTGGCAATCACATCGCTGAGCAAGTCGCTCGTGTATCCGCCTGTCACCTCCACATCCAAATTCTCTTGACCTGTTAAGATATTGAGCTGTAATTTTTCAATAATTTCCTTTAATTTCATTTTATTGCCTTTCCTTTTTTGCCTGTTTTTTTTGTACCAGACTTATCTTTACTCAGTAAATCGGGCTTATTAATCAATTCTGAAAATTCCTGTGAGAGCTCTTTAAACTTTTGGGGAAGATTGAAAATACAGTCTGTGAGCTCTGCATCTCCCCTAACGATATCCTCAGCAAAGGCTATGCACGTGGGAGCGCCGCATGCCCCGCAGTCAATTTTGGGCAATGATTCATAGATTTCTTCTTTTTCTTTCCTTTTCTTTATGGCTTTAGCTAAATCCTTATCTAGAGGAGTGAGAGGACGGGGTTCAAACTTTCCTTTGATGAAAAAGTATTTCTGGCCGTAAAGCTTCCTGACCTCCCTGATATCCGGACAGGCTTTTATCTGTTCATACTCTAAAGTTTCAATCAGTTTAAGGATTTTATTATAAGAAATATACACGTTTTCGACAGTCAGAGATCCTCCCACACATCCTTGGCGACAGGAATACGCCTCGATAAAATCAATATTCCTCAGATTTCCTCGTTCAATGTCGTCAAAGACTTTGAGGATATCAGCGAGTCCCGAAACTGCCAGGGAATTTTTTAGCCTCAAAGTGCGGCAGATCCCTCCATCCATTGCCCATCCCACGCCAAGAATACAGATGTTTTCCAGCGCTTTCCGGTAACTGCCTTTTTCGGTGTTCTCTAAAGAGGAAAGGAGAGGTCCGTAAATATCTGAGATGGAAATGGCTCCATCCAAATAAGATTTTCCTTTTTCTGCGGGCTGTTTTATGGAGATCATCTTTACAGGGCAAGGGGTAAGATAGAAAGTTCCAATATCTTTCTCTTTGAGTTTAAGTTGCTTTGATTTTTTCTTTTTTATTTCTCGAGCTGCCAATTCTCTGGGAGGTTCTATGGGGATGATCTGGTCAATGAGCCCCGGATACTTAACTTGGACCAAACGCACCACGGCCGGGCAAGCATTGGAGATGAGCGGCTTGGGACCTTTGTATTCACGAAGATATTCCTGAATGGCGAAACTGACTTCTCCGCATGTTAATGCCAGGTCAAAAGCATCATCGAATCCCAGGTTCTTTATTCCGGAGAGGATTTTCTCCGGTAAGATCTCTCTTCCGAATTGCGCATACAGAGCCGGAGAGGGCAAGGCGACTGTATGACGGAATTTGGAGAGTTCTCCAAAGGGATCTGTCAAAGGGATGATGGCCTCATGAGGGCACACCGTGATGCATTCCCCACAATCGATGCATTTTTCTTCTATGATCTTAGCCTTTCCTTCTTTGACCCGAATGGCTTGAGTGGGGCACACACGCAAACATTTCATCCGGCCATTACACTTTTGTGGATCGATCCGGATGGAGTGAAAGTATTGACTCATTCTCTTTCTGTTTTATTCAAACAAAATATAATGTCTAATGTCGTTCCCTTCCCAGGAGTGGACAAAATCTCAAATTTATCCGCATTTTTTTTTATGTTGGGGAGTCCCATGCCTGCGCCAAACCCCATCTCTCGCATTTCGTCAGTCGCAGTAGAGAAACCTTCCTGCATGGCCATTTCAATATTTTCAATCCCCGACCCTTCATCTTCAAGTTTGAGATGGAGTTTCTCAGGAGTGATATTCAGAGTGAGAATCCCTCTTTGCGCATACATAACGACATTCATTTCTGCTTCATAAGAGGCGATTGATGCACGTATGATGATCGAAGGTTCGATACCGATTTCCTTGAGAATTTCTTTAATACTAGTCGATGTCCTTCCTGCATTACTGAAATCCCCACCCATGATTTCAAATCGCTGAGAAAATTCATTCTCGCTGCTCATCTTTATTTTTTATGAGAGATGTCACTCACTCCTGAAAGGCCATGGCTGAAGAGTAAGCCACAAGCTGTGTACATCATGTACTTGGTAGATAGAAGAGGAATCCCATTTTCCTTGGCTATCTCAATCCCCATTTTATCTGGTTTCTTCCCCCTGACATACACAATGGCTTTGGCATCGATGATATTCGCTGTTCTGACAGATTGAGCATTGGACAAGCCGGTCAGAAGGAGGATTCCTGGCTTGCCAAAGGCTAAAACATCACTCATGAGGTCAGATCCTCCTGCAAACGTGATTTCGACATCAAGACTCTCGTCTCCTTGGATGACTTCAGCTTGAAGGAGTTCCTTGACTTCTCTCAAAGTCATTTTAGCTATCTTTGGCATTTTGATTAAGTACGCACATGAGCGCGGTCATATTAATATTGGCCGACGTCATGTTCCTCCTTACTCTTGATTTCTAAAAATCCTCCTTTTTAGAAATATTATGGTAACTATTCAGGTATCCATAAGTCAATAGTCAATAGGGGTCGCATCTTTACATTTGACATTTGAAAAGCTTTTTAATGTTTTTGTCATAGTGCCCATCTAATCCAGCATTTCGCTCCTTTAGTATTTCGCTATAGATCGAAGCAAAACAAAATCTTCTCTGCAAAAAAGGAAATTATACTTTTCTTCGCCCATAACAGGTTGGAGTGAAATGTCAAATGTTAAGATGCGGCCTTTAGAAGAATTCATCCGCAATCTTTTGAGCCATTAACGAAACAGCTTTTTTTACCGGTTTAGATAATCCAGGTTGAATGCTCTCTGGTATCGTTTTAACCTGGCAAGCCATGACTCTTACTTTGACCGAACATAAATCCTGCAGTTCCTTCAAAAGATTCGAGGAAGGAACCTGATGAATCGAAAAATCATCGATTTTTTCTTCCGGAATCTCTTCAAGCGAAATTTCAAAAATTTCACCAGGTTTCTTTCCCTTGTCCACAGCATCAATGATGACTATAATCTCCGGTCGAGCCTCACTTAGAGTCAGAGTGAACAGAATTCTTCTTATTCCCGTCCCGACATCCATTAAGTATACGTCTTCCGGAATACCGTAATGTTTGGTCAGGTATTCAACGACTTCGGGTCCGAATCCATCATCGCCGAAAAGCTTATTTCCGCATCCAGCGATCATGATCTTTTTACGGCAGTAGACAGGCAGTTTTTCCATATTCTCGAGACAGGGTATGGTATATGACATGAAATGCCATTGTCAAGAATTCGACTCGAAACAAAAAGGGTCGCGTCTTAACATTTAACATTTGCTTATATTCAAACAAACCTTGGGGGAATATCTTAACATTTTATACTTTCCAGCCTCTTTAATCTTCCTTTCCTTGCTAGCATCAAAGAAAAGGAATATCGATTATCAGTATTTAAAGAAATGTTAAGACATGGCCCCTGGCAGACAGCCGTTTGGGAGAAATGTTAAATGTTAAGACGCGACCCCTGCGGTTCCTGCGGTTCAGTTGTCGGTTCGGGCGGATTCAGAACCATGCATCCAAGTCCCCTTGTCGATCCTTTTAGCCTTCTGCCTTCTTTGGCGCTCAGCTCGAATGGTAAGCTGGCGGTCCACCTCATCCTCCATTGTCTGGTGAAAGTCGCAACTCTCGCAGCGGTAAAGTCTATCGCAGGATCGAAGAGAAATCTCTCCACCCATGACATACCGGCACTGCTTTCCTCCTATTTGAGAGGAAAGCTTGTCGAGGAAAGGTTTAATCCTTGGGTCATTCTTAAATTTCTCTTTGCTCATCATCCCGACATGAAACTGACATGCACTATTGCATTGATAACCGATGGTACACATCCGTTTCTTGACTATGCCGGCTTGCATCCAGATGCAGGGAGTGACAATTTCCTCTTCGACGATTGGTTCTTCAACAGGAGGGGCTGGAACGACATCGATGTCGTAAGATTGCCTGATTATGTTTTCAAGATGGTCCAGCTCAAAAGGTTTGGGCAAGTAGTCAGTCGCACCCCCCCGAATGGCTTCTTTCGCTGTTTCAATCGAGGGATATGCTGTGATGATGAAGACTTTGGCTTTCGGATTTTTCGCTCTTATATCTTTGAGTACGGAAAGCCCATCGCGGCCCGGTAATTTAAGATCAACTATCATGACATTGTAATCTTCCAGATTAAATTTTTCTAAAGCTTTATCCCCGTCATTGGCCGTATCGACTTTATGACCTTCATCAGAAAAATAATCGGACAGTGCCTCCCGCATGATGTCCTCATCCTCAACCACTAACATAGTTTCTTTTCTCATTCTTAGCCTCCAATCTTTATTTTTTTACCTGTTTCCAACAGGATAGGTTGGACAATTTCTATCCTTTCGGAAGGGGTAATTTCATGAGATACAAAGCTATTGCAAGGACTGTGCCAAAATAGGGTTCGCTAAAAAATTATTTTTGAAATTAATCTAAGTACATAATAATGAATAACTTATGACTGAATCGGGGAGGTCCGAGAAATGATGAAAAAAGAAGAGTTGTGTATATTAATTGGACACTACATGTCTAATTTATTGACAGTTAGGTCGTATTTTTTAAGCTTATTATAAAGCGTCATCCGCCGAACACCCAGTATTTTCGCGGCTTTTGAGATATTGCCTTTTGTCTCCTCAAGCACATTCAAAATGTGACTCTTCGTCACTGCCTCGATCGTTTTTCCCTCTGCAGAAGTCGGATGAATAATGTCCTGGGGAAGTTCAGTTAAAGTTATCGCTTTCTTCTCTGATAGAATGACACCGCGTTCGATCATGTTCTCTAACTCTCTCACATTACCGGGCCATGAGTAATTCAGCATGAATTCAACGACCTCAGGAGAAAATTTTTTAATGGTTTTATTATTATCCTCGGCGTACTTTTTCAGAAAATGCTCAGCCAAAGGGAGGATATCCTCGGTTCTCTCTTTCAGCGGAGGGAGGTCAATAGTGACGACGTTTAATCGGTAATACAGATCCTCCCTGAATATTCCCTCTTTAACCAGTGTTTTCAAATTTCTGTTTGTCGCCGCAACGACACGGACATCAACACTGATTTCCTCGTTACCGCCCACTCGCGTGATCTTTTTCTCTTCAAGCGCTCTGAGGAGATGGATCTGTGTGTTGGCGTTTATTTCGCCTATCTCGTCAAGAAATAGAGTGCCTCCGTCTCCTGCTTCGAACTTGCCCTTTTTCCTCTCGATTGCGCCTGTAAAGGATCCTTTTTCGTGGCCGAAAAGTTCGCTTTCCAACAAACTCTCCGGGAGGGATGCACAGCTTGTGGCAATGAAGGGCTTCTTTCGGCGTTGACTTTGATGATGAATCGCCCGGGCAACAACTTCCTTGCCTGTGCCGGTTTTTCCGTTAATCAATACCGTAGCATTTGTCGGGGCGACCGTTTTAATAAGCTCGAATATCTTGAGCATCTTAGGGCTTTTCGCAACAATCCCTTCGAAGTGGAATTGTTCCTCGACTTTCTTCCGTAGAGAGATATTTTCCTCAACCAGATTCTGATGTTCCACCAAATTTTTTATGAGAAGTTCAACTTTTTCCGGGCAGAACGGTTTTTCGACATAATCGTAAGCCCCTTCTTTTATCGCGCTTATGGCAGTTTGAATCGTCCCGTGAGCCGTTATAATAACTGTTTCGATGGTGGGGACGATTTCCTTCGCCTTTTTCATGAGTTCAATCCCATTCATACCGGGCATGATCAGGTCGGCAACCATGATTTTCATCTTTTTTTTCTGGATTATCCGGAGGGCTTCCTCTCCGGATTCCGCCGTGACCACTTTATAACCCACACTCCCCAGCCAGTCGTACAGTGATTCTCTCACAATACTCTCATCATCCACGACAAGTATTTCAGTCTTTTTTCTCATCCATGACCTCAAGGTATATCGAAAATGTCGTACCCACGTTGGGCTGACTGTTGACCTCTATCTTGCCTTTGTGCTGCTCAATAATCCCGTGCACAACCGGAAGCCCCAATCCCACGCCTTTGCCTTTTTCCTTAGTCGTGAAAAAAGGCGTGAAAAGTTTGCTCAGATTTTCTTTGGAAATACCCACTCCTGTATCACTGATATCAATTCTGACGGTATCTTTAATTAATCCGCCGATTCTCATTCCTTTAGCCAATGACGTGGCGATTGTTAAATGACCGCCATCAGGCATCGCCTGAATCGCATTCATGATGATATTTATCAATACCTGCTGGATTTTGTCAAAGTCCGCAAGAATAAGAGGAAGGTGTGCATCTAATTTCTTCTCAAGCTTTATGTTTTCAAGGCTAATTTGATGTCCGACTAGCAGCAAAGCGGCTTCCAGGACTTTATTGAGTTCGACTGGTCTTATGGCTGGTTCTGATTGGCGTGCGAAATCGAGAAGATTCCTGATTATCCTGGAAGTCCTGTCCAGTTCCTTCTCCATCTTTAAGAGCTGTTTTTCTGTGCTTTCGGCCTGAATTGATTTTGCATTGTACTTTTTAAGAAGAAGTTTGACATAAACCATAATACCGGCTAATGGATTATTCACTTCGTGAGCCACGCTGGCCGCGAGCTGACCGAGGGAGACCAACTTTTCAGACCTGATCAATTCTTCCTCTGTTTGCTTCCGTTTGGTGATGTCTTCTCCTGAACTCAGAGTGCCGATAATATGTCCCTTTTCATCTGTGAGCGTTGTATTGTGCCAGGCGATAATCCTTTCCTCCCCAGACTTGGTGATTATCGAGTTTTCATAATCTTCGACTTCCTCAATTTCTCCACCCATCACTTTTTTAAAAGTATCCTTTCTCTCTTCTCTGTCTTCTTCCGGAACGCATAGATCAAACCAGTTTTTACCCATGATTTCTTCTTCTGTGTATCCCAGAACATCGCACCCTTTTTTGTTGATAAGGGAGACTATTCCCTTGTTATTGATGGCAACGATTATCACTCCCGCTATGTTGAGATATTGCTGGGCTTTGTTTCTTTCCTCGCGCAACTTCCCCCATAATCCTTTATGTTTGGTCAAAT